>DATHUB010000085.1:0-16826 GCA_035462695.1 Coriobacteriia bacterium
GTACGGCGGGCTCGCGCCCCGCGACTACCCGCAGCAGTACCCGCCGACCTCCGGCTATCGCGAGCCGCCGCAGGCCCCCGCCGCGCCGATAGTGACGCCTGAGCCGGCTCCACCACCTGCGGTTCCCGCACCGCCCGCGCCGCCCGCACAGGGGCCCGATGCCTGAGCCGGGTCGGCTCACAGTGTGCGCCACGCCGATCGGCAACCTCGGCGACGTTACGCTGCGCGTACTCAACGCGCTCGGCGAGGTCGACACGATACTCGCCGAGGACACCCGGGTCACCCGCAAGCTCCTGACGCGCTACAAGATCAGCAAGCCGCTCGAGCGCTACGACGAGTTCGTAGCGGCCAAGCGCACGCCCGAGTTCGTCGACCGGCTGCGCGCGGGAGAGCACCTGGCGCTCGTCTCCGATGCCGGCACGCCGGGTATCAGCGACCCCGGATCGACGATCGTGGACGCTGCGCTCACCGCTGGCGTTCCGGTTGAGGTCCTTCCGGGCGCGTCTGCGATCGTGACCGCACTGGTGGCCAGTGGACTTCCAACTCAATCCTTCTATTTCGGCGGCTTCTTGCCGAGAAAAGCCGGCGACCGGCAGCGTCTGTTCGCGAAGCTCGCGCCGCTCGAGGCGACCCTCATCTTCTATGAGTCGCCGCGCCGGACGTCCGACGCACTGGCCACACTCGCCGAGGCCTTTCCCAAGCGGGAAGGAGCGATGGCCCGGGAGCTGACCAAGCTTCATGAGGAGGTAGCGCGCGGCCTGCTGCCGGACCTGGCGCGCGAGATCGCCGAGCGCGAGTCGCTAAAAGGTGAAGTCGTGCTGCTGGTGGGCCCGCCTGTGGCGGAAGAGTCATTCGTTGACGAGGCCGACATCAAGGCTCACGTGGAGCAGTTGATGTCGGCCGGAATGACGCGTGCCGAAGCAGTCAAGCGGACGGCGCGTGATCTCGGTGTAGCCCGTAATGCGGTCTACGAGATCGCCCACCGGTCGGGATGAGCCGCGACCGAGGGGTCTAGACGCCGGTCTTGATGGCTTCGACGCAGTGCGAGCAGATTGGACGCTCGTTGAGGTCGACCATTTCGGCATCGGTGTCGCCGCACAGCGCACACGCATCGCGATGCTTCTCGAGGATGATTCGCTCGCCCTCGACGAAGATCGCCATCGGGTCTTTGACCTTGATTCCAAGCGTGCGGCGCAGCTCCATCGGAATGACGATACGGCCGAGGTCGTCTACGCGCCTGACGATTCCTGTGTCGTGCATCTTCGAAAACCCCTTCGCTCTATCGGCTTCCGCGCCCCCATACCGCGGAACGGTTAGAATCTCCGAGGGAAAGCACCCTTTCGCATAGGTGCTCGCTTTCCAGTCCTTACCCGCCATTACGGAGCCCTGAAACATGCCGGAACGGTCGTTTTACCTCACCACCCCCATCTATTACGTGAACTCAGTCCCACATCTAGGGACTGCCTATACCACCATTGCCGCGGACGCTATCGCGCGGTATCGCAGGATGTTGGGAGAGGATGTCTTCTTCCTCACCGGCCTCGACGAACATGGCCAGAAAGTCGAGCAGGCCGCGGTCGCGCACGGCCTTGAGCCGCAGGAGTGGTGCGACCAGCTCGCCGAGAAGTTCCAGGCGACCTGGCAGCTGCTCGACATCACCAACGACGACTTCATCCGCACCACCGAGCCGCGACACGAGCGGGCGGTGCAGATGCTCGCGCAGACCCTTCACGACCGCGGAGACATCTACAAGGGTCACTACGAGGGCTGGTACTGCGTTCCCGACGAGACCTATTGGGCAGAGGACCAGCTCGAAGACGGCTGCTGTCCTCAGTGCGGCCGAGCTCTGGAGTTCGTCCGCGAGGACAACTACTTCTTCAAGCTCTCCGCGTACCAGGACAGGCTGCTCCAGTACTACGAAGAACACCCCGATTTCATACGTCCGGAGACGCGCCGCAACGAGGTTCTCAGCTTCGTGAAGGGTGGTCTGCGCGACCTCTCGATGTCGCGCGCGAACGTGAAGTGGGGAATCCCTCTCCCGTGGGACGATTCACACACGATGTATGTCTGGTTCGACGCTCTCATCAACTACATCACCGCGGTCGGCTACGGGGATCCCGAGCGGCAGGCTGAATTCGAACGTCGCTGGCCCGCCCAGATTCACTTCGTCGGCAAGGACATCATCAGATTCCACTGCGTGATCTGGCCCGCGATGCTCATGGCCGCAGGTCTGCCGTTGCCCGAGACCGTCTTCGCGCACGGATTCCTGCTCACCAAGGGCGAGAAGATGAGCAAGTCCAAGGGCAACGCCATGGCGCCTGCGGAGCTTGCGGAACGCTTCGGTGTGGACGCGTACCGCTACTACTTCCTTCGTGACGTGCAGTTCGGTGCCGACGGCTCGATTTCACTAGAGTCGATGGTGCAGCGCTACAACGGAGATCTCGCGAACGACTGGGGCAATCTGTGCTCCCGTCTGTTCAACATGGTCGGGAAGTACTTCGACGGCAGCGTCCCCCAAGCCGATGGCGCCGTGAGCGAGCACGATCTTCCGCTACGACAGGCTGCCGAGAACCTCCCAGGCCGCTATCGACAGGCAATGGACGCGCTGGACTACGCGGGCGCACTCGAGGCGACCTGGGACGTCGTGAAGACGGCGAACCGCTACATCGAGGACTCGGCCCCGTGGAACCTCGCGAAGTCGGAAGAGACACTTCCTCGCCTCGCCTCGGTCATCTACAACGCTCTCGAGGCGGTGCGTATCGCCGCTCTGTTCACCGCCCCGGTCATGCCGAACACGTCGGCTGAGGTGTGGCGCCGGCTCGGCCTTGGCGACATCGGTGCAGTCACGGACTTGGAAGCCAGCGCGGCATGGGGTGCGCTTCCAGCAGGCAGCACGGTGGAGAAGGGCGAGCCTCTCTTCCCGCGCATCTACGAGGATGACGAGAAGTAGACGACTGGGCGGCAATGTTCGGGTTTCGGGAACAACCGATACGGATGAAGCGCCAAGAAATGGGAGCAGGCAATGACGGCCGAGCCGCTGTTCGTTGACTCCAAGGGCCGGGAGATCGCGATACCCGCGGTCGGGCGTTTCGTCGCAGACACGCACGCGCATCTCGACATGCTGGACGATCCGGCGCTGGCCCTCGCTCGGGCAGCGCGGGCGGGCGTGCGCTTCATCGCTACCGTAGCCGACGTCACCGAAGACGGCTGGCGGACGTACGATCAGCTGGACAGCTGGCGAACGAATGCCGCGGAGCTTCTCGTCGAGGGCGGCATCGAGGATGTCGATGTCCCGCGCGTCCGCGTCATTGTCGGAGCGCATCCTCACAATGCCAAGGACTACGACCAGGCGGCGGAAGATGAACTCCGTCGCCTCGCGTCCGACCCCGTAACCTGTGCGCTCGGCGAGCTCGGTCTCGACTACCACTACGACCACTCGCCGCGCGACGTGCAAAGGGACCGCTTCCGACGCCACCTTGGACTCGCCCACGAGTTCGGGCTCCCCGTCGTGATCCATCTTCGCGAAGCTCACGACGACGGTCTGGCCATCCTCACTGAGGTAGGAGTGCCCGACGCGGGAGCGATCCTGCACTGCTACACGCTCGGTCCCGATCCGATGCGGCCTTTCCTGGACCTCGGATGCCACGTGAGTTTCGCCGGCCCGGTCACCTTCAAGAAAGCCGAGGAGATCCGAGAGGCGGCCTCCCTCGTTCCCACCGATCGCATCCTGACCGAGACCGACTGCCCCTTCATGGCTCCTGAACCCTTCCGCGGACGTACGAACGAGCCCGCGCTCGTCGTCTTCACGGCGGCGAAGATAGCGCACGCGCGCGGCGAGCAAGCTGAGTCTTTCGCGCGGAGGGCCTTCGAGTCCGCACTGGCGCTGCTCGACGGGGCCCCGCAGTGAGCAGCGACATGCACGGCGGGAGTCCTCGCGTCCTGTGCATAGCGGGCAGTCCCCGCCGGTCGGGCAACTCCGATCACCTGCTCGATGCGCTCTCGCGCGGCGTCCAGTCCGCCGGCGGCGTTCCGATCCGCATCGTGCCCGCCACCGCAGGCATCGCGCCGTGCCGAGGCTGCAACGCGTGCTCCTCGACGGGGGAATGCGTCATCCGAGACGCGATGGACGAGGTCTACCCGCTTCTCGACTCAGTGGATGCGCTCGCAGTGGCCAGCCCCGTGTACTTCGCGACTGTCCCGGCCGTACTGAAGGCTCTCTACGACCGCTGCGAACCGTACTGGGCTCGACGCTACGTGCTCCACGAGGAGCGCCGTCCGCGACGCCGTCCGGGCGCGCTCATTCTTGTCGGGGGTGGGGGAGACCCCTATGGCACCCAGTGCGCCGTGACTCCGACGAAGAGCGTATTCGGTGTACTCGAGGTCGAGTTCTCGGAGTTCTACGAGTTCGTCGGCGCCGACTCTCCGAGCGACATTGGACGCCACCCCGAGGCCTTGGAGAGGGCCGAGGAGATAGGCCGAGCACTCGTGCGGCGAGTGCGCGAACCGTAGCCACCTGCCCGTTTGCCCCTGTCATTTTCTAGCGGTAGCCTTTGAGGTCCCCCTCGTTTTGCAGACGGAGGGGACTTGTTGTCGCAACGGAGAGGCTATCAGTGGGATTTCGGCCCCGCAGGCCGGCACGACACTCGAAGACCCAGCACCTAGTCGCAGCACTCGTTCCAGCACTCATCGTCGTACTCAGCATCACGGGGTTCGTGTGGGCTCAGAAGCAAGTGACGGTCGTCGTCGACGGCGTGCCTCGTCACGTCCGTACCCATGCCGAGGACGTCGCGGAGCTTCTGGACGACGAGGGTCTCACGACGCAGGCGAGCGACGTCGTGAATCCCGCTCCCGACGCCGAAGTGAAGGCGGGCATGACGGTTGTGGTGCGCCACGCCGTTCCCGTCATCGTCAAGATCGGCTCTGAGTCCACGGCCGTGGACGTCGTGGGAGAAACGGTCGCCGACGCTCTGGTGGCCGCTGGACTCGATCCCGAGGGAATGCCCGGTGTGAGCCCTCCTCTCGCGACGCCACTGTCCGGGCAGATGGTCATCTCGGTACCCGACGTTCTCGTACGCATCGAGAGCGAGCAGGCTTCGATGGCGCCATCGGTGCGAAGGACCGAGGACTCTTCGCTCGGGGTCGGCGAGAAGCGGGTCGTCAGTCAAGGCCGCCCGGGTCGTCTTCTTCGCGTCTACCGCGTCGTCGTCGCCGGAGGCATTGAGGCCAAACCCGTGCTCACGGCCGAGCAAGTCATAGAGAAGCCGACCGCGACAGTGATCGCCATCGGTACCGCACCAAAGCCCGCCGTGAGCTTTCCCGGCGCCCTTCAGCCAGCTGCCCGTAGCGGCTCTCAGCGCCTGAGAGTCGAAGCGACCGGCTACTCGTCCGAACAGCCGGGCCTGAGCGAACACACGGCCACCGGAATGCTTGCTCGCCACGGTGTGGTTGCTGTCGACCCAGCCGTGATCCCCCTCGGAACCCGCCTGTACGTGCAGGGATATGGCATGGCGGTGGCCGCGGACACCGGCAGCGCGATCCGCGGGGCCCGCATCGACCTGTGCTTCGACACTGTCGCGGAGGCGCGTGCGTGGGGTCGTCGCACCGTCACCGTTTACCTGTTGCAGTAGCCGTGACTACCTCTCGGCTTGCCAGCCCGACCGCGACGATCGACATCCTCGAGCGCCACCGGCTCTACACCAAGAAGGCTCTCGGGCAGCACTTCCTCGTCGACGACAACGTCATAGGCCGGATAATGTCGCTGGCGGCTTTGAAGGGCGATGAGACTGTCATCGAGGTGGGGCCCGGCATCGGCACACTCACCGTCGCCCTCTGTCCCGCCGCCGGGTCGGTCGTCGCCGTCGAGCGAGATCGGGCTCTTGCTCCGGCCCTTGCCGAGACGACATCCGACTGCGAGAGGTTCTCGCTCGTGCACGCGGATGCGGTCATGGTCACCCCTGAGGAGCTTTCCGAGCCCTTCGGCCCTCCTCGCGCCCTCGTGTCGAACCTTCCGTATCAGGTGGCGGCGACGGTGGTTCTGCGCTTCTTCGAGATGCTGCCTTCGCTCGAGCAAGCGACGGTGATGGTGCAGTCGGAGGTAGCCGACCGGATGTTCGCGAGTCCGGGCTCGAAGGAGTACGGCGCATACACGGTCAAGCTGCGCATGTATGCCGAGCCCGCCGGCCGTTTCCAGGTGGCCCGCGGATGCTTCCTTCCACCGCCCCGGGTGGACTCAGCCGTCATTCGTCTGCAGCGTCGCACGACCGACGTGGATCCGCAGCTGAGGAGTGTCGCAGCCCGGGCAGCAGAGGCAGCTTTTGCGCAGCGCAGAAAGACCATTCGCAACTCGCTGAGGAGTTCGCTCGGCCTGTCTGCCGAGACCGTTGACGCAGCCCTCGAAATGGCTGGTGTCGACGGGTCTGTCCGCGCCGAGACTCTCCCACCGGAGGTCTTCATGGCTCTGGGGACCGCGCTAGCTCCAAATATGTAAAGAATCGGCTCACATTTTCTCCACACACTGGAAAAGAGACCGTTCATCGGCTATAATCTCCTCTTGAGCAAAAGGAGGTATTTTCTTGATGGATCTTGCACGTCAGGCAGAGGTCGTAGGACGCATCCGCTCCGGCCTCGAAGAACTGACCGGGACCCGCATCAAAGTCCGCGCGAATATGGGGCGCTCCAAGATTATCGAGCGTGAGGGAGTTCTCACTCAGACACATCCGGCCCTGTTTGTGGTCGAGGTACAGGAGAAGCGCGAGCGCACGGCTCGGGCTTCTTATCAGTATGTGGATGTGCTGACGGGCACGGTCGAGCTGACCAACCCCGAGAACGGCGAGAGCGTTTTCCCCTGGCTCAGCTGATTCTCGACAAACTACCGGTCAAGACCGAGCGCGGGGCCACCAAGCGGCTCCGCGCTCGTTGCATCTAGGGGGTCTTCGTGCCGCGTAATGTTCGCGTCATCGCTCCGGCGAAGGTCAACCTCTTCCTCGGAGTGGGTGAGCTTCTTCCCGACGGCTACCATCGACTCGACGCCGTCTTCCACGCACTGTCTCTGCACGACGACGTCGTGCTGACCGAGTCGGACACCCTCTCGGTTTCCTGCACGCCCGAGCTTGACGTGCCCGCCGAGCAGAACCTCGCATATCGTGCGGCGACGGCACTCGGTGTCGCGGAGGGACGAGATCCCAACGTGCACGTGGAGCTGACAAAGCGGATTCCGCACGGAGCGGGTCTGGGTGGTGGGTCGAGCGACGCCGCTGCCGTCCTTGCGGGGCTTGCCCGGATGTGGGGCCTCGATCCTTCCCAGCCTCGTTACCTCAGAGTGGCCGCAGCTCTCGGCGCCGACGTCCCGTTCTTCCTTCACGGAGGCGCGATGCTCATGAGCGGGCGCGGCGACGTCCCAGTCCGGCCTCTCCCGCCGCTCGATGCGTCCATAGTGCTGATCCGCCCGCGTCACCCCGTCTCGACGGCTGCGGCCTATCAGGCGTTCGACCGCGCACCGGTGCCGGCGCGCGACGGCTCCGCAGTCGTCGCAGCTCTCGAGGGAGCCGACACGGCCGCTCTCGGGGCGGCACTTCACAACAACTTCGAGGACATTTCGATCGCCCTGGTTCCCGAGATCGGCTCTGTGCTCGAATGGATGCGAGAGCAGCCAGGAGTCTTGGGCGCCACGGTCGCCGGTTCAGGCTCCGCAGTCTTCGGAGTGGTCGAGAACGAGGATATGGCGCAGGATATCTCTGAGGCCGCGCGACCCAGGGGATGGTGGTCCACGGCTACGCAGCTCAGCGCGGAGGGTGTGCGAGTCACAGACGAGGAAGGCTCGGAATGAGAGTCGACGCGGTGATCCTTGCGGGGGGTGACGGTGCTGTCATCGATCCGGCCGTGCGCATCAAAGGTCTGGTGCCTGTGGCGGGCAAACCGATGGTCGAGTGGGTCGTCGATGCCATGCGGGCTGCCGACTCGATCGTCGAGATCGCAGTCGTCGTTCCGACAGCCGAGAATCTCGGCCCGTGGGCGGACAAAGTCGACAAACTGGTCGTCTCAAATGGGAGCTTCATCGACAACCTGATTGCCGGTGTCGACTCGTTTCGCAACGACCGGTCCGTCCTCGTCGCCACCGGCGATCTGCCGGCGCTCAGCGCCGCGGCCGTAGACGATTACGTTGAGAGGTCTCTCGAAGCAGGCGCGGACTTCAGCTATCCGCTCGTGCCGCGCGAGGCTATGGAAGAGCAGTTCCCCGGGTCTCAGCGCACCTACGTCAAGCTCGTCACCGGTTCGATCACCGGCGGCAACATGATGGTGCTCGCGCCATCTCTCGTAGCCAAGAACCGTGAGATCGGCCAGCAGCTCTTCGATACGCGCAAGAGCACCATTCGCATGGCTCGGATCATCGGGCTCCCGTTCATCCTGAAGCTCGTCACCGGTCGTCTTGACCCGACGGACGTCGAGAACAAGATGGCCCAGCTTCTCGGCGGTACATGCTCGGCGATCTACACCACCCATGCTTCGATAGGTGCGGACGTCGACAAGCCCATCGACGTGATCGTGGCCGAGCGGGTCCTCTTCTCGAGGAGAGACGCATAAAGTAGGCCTCTCACATGGGGTTACCGCGTGGTAGACTGGGCTGCAGCGGCTGGGGGGTCGCTGGTAACATCGCACAAGGGGGAAGACATGCAGATTACGAAGGTCACCTTGCGACCCGTCGCAATGAACAAGGTGGTGGCCATTGCAAGCATCGTGATCGACGACTGTTTCGTCGTACACGATCTGCGCGTGGTTAACGGAGACAAGGGCGTTTTCGTTGCAATGCCGTCGCGCAAACTTCCGAACGGGGACTTCCGCGACATCTGCCACCCGATCAACACGGAGGCACGTAACAGCATTCAGCAGTCCGTGCTCGATCAGTTCCTCGTCGAGGGCGGCATCGATGCATTCGCAGCCGCCGGAGTCTCGGAGCCCGAGTATCTCGAGTCCTGAACCCACTCTTTTCGTCGCGCCCTAGGCACGCGCGCCTGCCAAAGCGAGCGTGCTGTTGACGCGCCTTTCCGGCACTCCCTACACTGTCGGCGCGCTATTGGGGCATCGTCTAACGGCAGGACTCGGGATTTTGGTTCCCGTAATCCAGGTTCGAATCCTGGTGCCCCAGCCAACCGCGCTTCTCGACGCACCCTGCGGGAGCGACGCTAAACACGAAGAGGGGGATTCACTCCCATGACCACCACGGCTCTCATCCTCGCTGCCGGCGAGGGTACTCGCATGAAGTCAGAGAAGCCGAAAGTCGCTCATGAGATTCTCGGCGTTCCCATGGTCCGCTACGTGGTTCAGGCCGCCGAGCAGGCAGGGTGCGAGCGAATCGTCGCCGTGACCGGTCACAAGGCCGAAATCGTAGAAGCGCTCATCGAGGACGTCGCGTGCGTGCGCCAGGGCGAGCAGCTCGGTACAGGACACGCGGTCATGTGTGCTCAGGCCGCGCTCGGCAATCCCGCGGGATCGCTCGTTGTCCTCTCCGGAGACACTCCTCTGTTACGCGCCGAGACCATATCCGGTCTCGTGGCCGTGAGGGAGAGTTCTGGGTCGGCGGTGACACTTCTCACGACGCGAATGGTGGATCCAAGCGGATACGGGCGCATCGTTCGCGACAGGGACGGCAACGTCTCCGCAATCGTTGAAGAGAAGGACTGCACCCCCGAGCAGCGCCGGATCGACGAAGTGAATACCGGTACCTACTGCTTCGACTCGGCAGTCCTATTCGCCCACCTCCACCGGCTGACCACACAGAACGCTCAAGGCGAGTACTACCTCACCGATATGGTCGATGTCTTCACCCGGGAAGGTCTGACGGTCTCCGCCATGGAGACCGATGATCCGCTTGAGACGATGGGCGTCAATTCGAGAGTCCAGTTGGCCGAGGCAACCAAGGTCCTGCAGCGGAGCATCAACCGCAGCCTCATGCTCGCCGGCGTGACGATGGTCGACCCGGAGCTCGTCTGGGTGGGTCCGGACGTGCAGGTCGGAACCGATGTCGAGCTCCTGCCGATGACGACGCTGCTCGGCGCGACGAAGATCGGCAACGGCTCGGTGATCGGCCCGTCGACACGGATCACCGACTCGTTTGTAGCCGAGAACGTGCGCGTCGACTCCAGCGTGCTTATCCAAGCCCAAGTCGGCCCAGGGGCAAATGTGGGCCCCGTGGCCTATTTGCGCCCGGGGAGCGTGCTCGAAGAGAACGCCAAGGCCGGGACCTGCGTAGAGATAAAGAACTCGGTCGTAGGATCGGGGAGCAAGGTGCCTCACCTCTCCTATATCGGTGACGCCAACATCGGGGCGAACGTCAATGTGGGCGCCGGCTCGATCACCTGCAACTACGACGGATTCCAGAAGCATTCCACCCGCATCGAGGACGGGGCCTTCATCGGCTCTGATACGATGCTCGTGGCGCCGGTCACGATTGGGGCTGGAGCTATCACGGGAGCCGGCAGTGCGATCACGCACGATGTCCCGCCAGGGTCACTCGCGGTCGAACGCACTGACCAGCACGTTGTTGAAGGTTGGGCCGATCGACGCAAGCGTGGCAAGGACACCGAGTAGTCATCACATCTCGAAGGAGTCGACGAACACCCCATGTCTGACAGCAAGCGCATGATCGTCTTTTCGGGCACTTCAAATCCAGAACTGGCCGAGGGTATTGCTCGCCATCTCGGCATCGAGCTTGGCAACGTGAAGATTCGGCAGTTCGCGAACGGCGAGATCTACGTGCGTTTCCTCGAGAGCGTTCGGGGGGCTGACGTCTTCTTGGTGCAGTCTGTGTGCGCGCCGGTGAACGACTCGTTCATGGAGCTGCTCATAATGGTCGACGCAGCGAAGCGCGCCTCGTCCCGCTCCATCACCGCGGTCATTCCGCACTACGGCTACGCCCGCCAGGACAAGAAGAGCGCGGCGCGCGAGCCCATCACCGCGAAGCTCGTGGCGGACCTTCTGACGACCGCGGGCGTCGACCGCGTGATCGCGATGGACCTTCACCAGGGCCAGATACAGGGCTTCTTCGACCAGCCCGTGAATCACCTGACCGCGCTGCCGATTCTGGCTGACTACTTCGAATCACTCGGCCTTGAGAACTGCGCCGTCGTCTCTCCGGACGTTGGGCGTGCCAAGGCCTGCAAGAAGCTCTCAGACATGCTCGGCGCGAGCCTCGCAATCATGCACAAGGGGCGCCCCGAGCATAACGTGGCCGAGATCACTCACGTCATCGGCGATGTCGAAGGCAAGACCTGCATCGTGGCCGACGACATGATCGACACGGGCGGTTCGATCACCGAAGGTGCGAAGGCACTCATGAAGGCCGGGGCCGCCAAGGTGTACGTGACGGCGACTCATGGCATCTTCTCCCCGCCGGCTTTCGAACGAATCGAAGCCGCGCCGGTCGAAGAGGTGGTAGTCTGCAACACCGTGCCCGTTCCGCAGGAACGCCAGCATGGGAAGATCCGTGTCCTGTCGGTCGCGCCCTTGTTCTCGCGCGCCGTGCAAAATGTGTTCAACGACGAGAGCGTCTCCGAACTGTTCGATCCCGACTTCCAGTTGTAGGCAGTGCCGCGTCCGTCCGGCTTCGGACGGGTAGTATGGAATCGGATGAACAAGATCACTGAAGGAGCATGAGCAATGACTGCAGTTGGTACCGCGATAAGCGTCACCACACGCGATACGATCGGCAAGGCGAACCGCCGTCTCGCAACCGAGGGGAAGATCCCGGCGGTTCTGTACGGTCCGGGACGCGAGCCGATTGCGCTTTCGCTTGATCGCCATGAGTTCGAGATCTTCATCGCGCACCACGCCGCGGGTTCCACTCTTGTGGACCTGAAGATCGAGGGTCAGAAGAAGACGATCGCGGCGATGATTCGTGACGTCCAGCATTCGGCCGTCAAGGGCAACGTGCTGCACGTGGACTTCCTCGAGGTCTCGATGGACAAGCCTGTTACCGCCTCGGTGACCCTTCACCTGCTCAACGACCCTGAGGGCGTCAAGGCCGGCGGTGTACTCACGATCAACATGCACGAAATCAGCATCGAGGCCAAGCCGGCCGAGCTACCGGAGACGATGGACGTCGACGTGGCTGGGCTGCAGCTCGGCGACTCGTTGCACGTGAGCGACATCCCTGTTCCCGCCGGCGTGACTATTCTCGATGACGGCGAACTCGTTGTCGCTTCGGTACAGGTGCCACGCGTCGAGGTCGAAGAGGTCCTGCCCGAAGAGGCCGCCGAGCCGGAACTCATCGGCAAGGGCGAGCCGGAGTCGGAGTAGTCCTCACGTGTCATCACTAGTATCTGGATGGTCGTCGTGACCCACCTTGTGGTGGGTCTCGGCAACCCAGGGCCCGAGTACGAACACACGCGCCACAATGCGGGCTTCAAGGTGGTCGACCTTCTCGGCGAGAACTTGCGCGCCACGTACTGGAAGGATCAGGCCGGCTCGAAGGTGGCAGCGGTGCGCCTTGGGGATCAGGATCTGGTTCTCGCTAAGCCGCAGTCGTTCATGAATGTGTCGGGCGGCCCGGTGAAGAGGCTTACCGACGAGTACGACGTGCCGCTCGAGACGATGATCGTCATCCACGACGATATCGATCTCGCACCGGGGCGCGTCCTGTGCAAGCGCGACGGCGGGCACGGCGGTCACAACGGGTTGCGTTCGCTTCACGAGAAGCTCGGCAGTGACGGGTACCTACGCGTGCGCGTCGGCGTCGGCAGACCCCCGGGCAGAATGGACTGCGCCGATTGGGTGTTGCAGCAGCTCCGAGGTGATGCGCTCGACGAGCTGGAGTCCGCGGTACCCACAGCAGCACAGGCAGTGATCCACATCCTCGAGCACGGGATCGACAGCGCGATGCGGGAGTACAACGCGGAGTAGTCCGCGGGTGCATCCCCGATTCTCAAGAACCAGCACTCACGCGGGCGCCCTCAGGGGCGCCCTTCTGCGCTCGCTACATGTAGCCGAGTGGGTTCTTCGGGGCGCCGTTGACGCGGACCTCGAAGTGAAGATGTGGGCCGGTCGAGTTCCCGGTGCTTCCCACAGTGCCGATGCGCTCGCCCTTGCCGACCCTCTGGCCGACGCCCACCTTGATGCCACCGTATGCCTGGTGTGCATACAGAGTGACGACGCCGTTGCCGTGGTCGATCATGACGGTGTTCCCGTAGCCCCCGCGGTAACCGGCGTACATGACGCTGCCCGCTCCCGCGGCTACGATCGCCGACCCCTGTGGGGCGCCCACGTCGATTCCCGGATGCATCTCGCGGCCGTGGAAGGGGCAGATGCGCCATCCGAAGTTGGAGGTGATGCGCTGAGACGAGGGCACCGGCCAGGCCATGATGCCGCCGTAGTGACCCGAGCCCCCCTGTGCGGCGAGCTGCGCCGCGATCTTGTCGGACTCGGCTTCTTCTTCCTCGGCAAGCGCCCTGAGTCGCTTCGCGTTGCGCTTGTTGTCGGCCATGAGATCGGCCTTCTGGGCCTGCGCGCTTGCTCGCTGAGCAGCCGCGCGGTCACGCTCCGCCTTCATGCCGCGCAGGCTGGACTCGACCTCGGCAGCCTCTCGCCGCTTGATCTTCACGGACTCAAGGGAGCGGTCGAGCTTCACTTTGGCGCGGGTGAGGGTCTTCTCGGTGGACTCGAGTCCTTGCGCGATATCGTTGTTTGATTCGATCACCCGGCTGACAAACTCGGTGCGGGTGATGAGGTCACCGATGTCGTGCGCGCCGAGCAGCATGTCGAAGTAGAACCAGGTGCCTTGGCGGTAGGTCTCTTCGACGCGACTCTTCAGCAGCTTCTGCTGCCGGTCGTACTCGGCCTGTGTCTCGGAGATCTGCTGCTTCGTGTCGGAGACTTCGGCCTTCAGGTCGTCGACCTCGCGCTGGATGCGCGTTGTGCGCTCGGATGCGGCCTTGATCTTCGGTTCGAGGGCATCGGCCTGCGACTGGATCTTCTCGATCTCGTTATCGAGGGAAGCGACCTCCGAGGCGAGCTTCTTGGCCGCTGCCTCGGCCTTCTTCGCCCGATCTCGGGCGTTGTCGGCAGCCTCCTGATGCTTCTTGAGGTCGGTACGAGTGACGCCGAGCGCAGGGGTCACCGAGGCGGCCGTGAGCACGGCGGCGAGGAGGAGTGACGCGATTGCGCGGCTACGATGCATTGGTTCGTTTCCTCCGGTGGGCTGCTTCGAGTCGGGTGTGTTCGCCTCCGGGGGGCGCAGTACACCACCGACTATATCAGCAGGTGCCGTGCCGCTCAACGCGCACAGGCTGGCACAACCCCCGCTGTTATACTGTTTCGACCCGTAGCCGCCCTTGGCTTAGACCTTTGTCCACGGAGGTTCCGTGTTTTCGATAGTGCACGCGCGTCAGCTCTCCGACGCCGTATTCGAGATGGGTGTTCACGCCCCGAAGATCGCCCGAAAAGTGCGCGCCGGGCAGTTCCTCATGCTTCGAATCGCCGAAGGGGGAGAGCGAATCCCGCTCACCTTCTCGGACTGGAGCGCTGACGAGGGATGGATACGCTTCATCTACATGCGGGTCGGCAAGACGACGCATCAGCTTTCGCACCTCCAGGCTGGCGACTCGATCGCAGACGTGGTCGGTCCGCTCGGCGTGCCCAGTCATGTCGAGGGCCTGGGCCGAGTGGCGGTCGTGGGTGGCGGAGTCGGAGCCGCCGTCGCGTACCCGGTGGCCCGAGCGATGGTGGCGGCCGGTAACGACGTGCATGTGATCCTCGGCGCGCGCAATGCGAACCTGCTCATCCTGGAGGAGGAGCTGCGCGCGCTTCCGCTCGCCTCGCTTACCGTCGTCACTGACGATGGCAGCGCTGGCGAGAAGGGCTTGGTCACGGCACCTCTCAAGCGCCTCGCAGTCGCTGGTGAGGTCGACGCGGCCTTCGCGGTGGGACCCGCCATCATGATGAAGTTCTGCGCTGCGACGGCTGCTGAACATGGGGTGCCGATCACCGTCTCGCTCAACCCGATCATGGTCGATGGCACGGGCATGTGTGGCGCCTGTCGCGTGAGCGTGGGCGGAGATACGAAGTTCGGATGCGTCGACGGCCCGGATTTTGACGGCCACTTGGTAGATTGGGAGGAGCTCATGAGCCGGCAGAGGATCTACGCCGACGAGGAGCGCCTGGCCGACGCGGAGTTCTCCCGGAGCTGCTCATGCCACACGTAGACGACGAAGGTCGCCGTGTCTTCGACGATCGGCCGCGCCATAAGGCGGTGCGCGGCGAGCGAACGCCGATGCCCGAGCAGTCGGCGGAGCGCCGAGCAGGAAACTTCGATGAGGTGGGAATCGGCTATTCCGCTGACGAGGCATTGGCCGAGGCGATGCGCTGCCTGCAGTGCAAGAACCCGACGTGCCAGCAGGGATGCCCCGTCAACATCGACATCCGCGGATTCATCCGGGAGATCATCGATGGGAACTGGGCGGACGGTGTGAGCGTCTTGAAAGAGCGCAATGCGCTGCCGGCGGTCTGCGGTCGTGTTTGCCCGCAAGAAGAGCAGTGCGAGAAGACCTGCGTGCTCTCGAAGAAGGGCGAGCCCATTGCCATCGGCCGCCTTGAGCGCTTCCTTGGGGATCACGATCTATCGTGCGATCTCGAGAACCGCTGCGTCCCCCAGACCGCCGAACCGAGCGGATTCCGTTGTGCTGTGGTGGGCAGCGGCCCGGCTGGCCTAGCCTGCGCGGGAGAGCTCGCTCGTCTCGGCCACGCGGTCACCGTCTTCGAGTCGCTTCACGCCGCCGGCGGAGTCCTCTCCTACGGGATCCCTGAGTTTCGCTTGCCAAAACACATCGTCGACGCCGAGATTGAATCGCTGGTTGCGATGGGCGTCGAGATCGTGACCGACTATGTGGTGGGCCGCCTCTCCACGGTTGACGAACTCATGACCGAGGAGGGCTTCGACGCCGTCTTCATCGGCAGCGGCGCAGGCCTTCCTGTCTTCATGGGCATTCCGGGTGAGAACCTCAACGGTGTCTACTCGGCCAACGAGTTCCTCACTCGCGTCAACCTCATGCGGGCCTACGAGTTCCCGACGTCGGACACGCCGGTGTGGCGCGGCCGCAAGGTTGCAGTGGTCGGCGGCGGCAACGTCGCCATGGACTCCGCCCGAACCGCACTCCGTCTTGGCGCCGAGGAGGTCTTCCTCGTCTACAGGCGCACGGAGGACGAGATGCCCGCGCGACGCGAGGAAGTGCACCACGCACGCGAGGAGGGCGTGGAGTTCAAGATGCTTTGCTCCCCGCTCGAGATCACCGGGCACGATGGATGGGTGACTGGGCTGGTCGCAACCCGCATGGAGCTCGGCGAGCCGGACTCCTCGGGTCGGCGAGCGCCCGTATGCGTGATGGACTCGGACTTCTCCATCGACTGCGACACGGTGATTATTGCCGTCGGCACACGGGCGAATCCGCTCATCGCCGACGCCGCTCCGAATCTTCGGGTTACAAGCCGCGGATACATCTCGACGGACGAGCACGGAGCAACGTCGATTCCTGGCGTGTACGCGGGTGGTGACATCGTCACCGGGGCGGCGACGGTCATCCTCGCGATGGGCGCCGGCAAGCGAGCGGCAACGAGCATGGATGGGTGGCTCCGCAACCGCTAGCCATTCGCGCGCTGTTTTCGGACACGCGAGCGGTGTCGGACCCTTCGGGTACAATCCTACATAGGACGAACGGCTTTTGTCGCCGTTCAGGGGGTGCCGAGTAACCTCCAATCGGTTACGCGGGGGGTATGAGCGGTGTCGGACGAGCGCATCCATGTCTTGGTCATCGACGACGATCAGGCGATCGTCGACATGATCC
>DATHUB010000086.1:0-4641 GCA_035462695.1 Coriobacteriia bacterium
GATTGTGGCAGTACTGGCAGCGCAGGGGACAGCCGGCCAGAAAGACCACGAAGCGGAGGCCCGGCCCGTCGATGAAGCTGCCGATCTCAATGGAGTGAACGTATCCCTCAGACATATAGGGATAGTCCCCGCTTCCTCGCCCTTTCCGCTGCCGGAGCCGACACTCGCCACGAGTTGTCAGAAGTACCCTTCGCAAAAAGCGTCAGCTGGAAGTTCATACGTGGGGATAGATGTAATTCAGCTGTCCGGAGTTGACAGCGCAAGAGACGGGTGGACCGCGTGGAGGCCGCATGGGGCCGAGAGGGCAGGGTGCGCAATGACAAGGAGCGATTCCAGCAGAAACCGGTACTCGCGGACGCACGTGGATAGGTCATCGCAAGGCGGGGGAGCGAGCCGCACTAGCGGCGCTTCGATGTTTGGACTCGTTGTGGCCGGGGTCATGCTCGCGCTGCTCATCGGCAGCCTCGCACTCCCCACAGCAGGGTTTGGGTTGGAGCCGTTCCTTTCGGCGAAGCACTACACCACCGGCGCCCGACCGCTCTGCGCCGAGCCGGCGGACGTGGATGCCGACGGAGACCTTGATCTGTTGGTGGCCGAGGCCGGCCAGCGGACCGTGTGTGTCATGAGAAACGACGGAGCGGGACGATTCTCGAGAAAGACCGTCTCGTCGTCATCGCGCAAGCCGGTGTGGATCGACGCGGTCGACTTGAACGGCGACACGTTCGTAGATTTCGCGGTCGCGGACGAGAGCGCTCGGAAGGTGCGGGTGCTCATCAACGACCGCAACGGGGGGTTCGGAGGAGAGCGCACCTTCTCGTTCCCGGGTCCGCCCAACACAGCCGCCCTGAAAGACGTGACTGGTGACGGAGATGTCGATCTTCTCGTCGTGACGACCGATCGGTACGAACCGGATGGCTATGGCTTCGTCTGGGTCCTACCGGGAGACGGGTCGGGGGGATTCGGAACGGCACGCTCGTACGGCGTCGGACGAACGCCGAGATCACTTGCGGTCGGTGATCTTGACGGGGACGGGGACTTGGATCTGGCAACGGCCAACTACTACGGGGAGAACACCGCTGGCGCGGCGCGGTGTGTAGTGCTGACGAACAACGGCTCGGGCTACTTCGGAATCGGGGCCACGCCCAGTACAGGAAAGGGTTCGGTCTGGGTCTCCTCCGGTGACGTCGACGGGGACGGCGATCTTGACCTGGTCGTTCCGAGCGTCACCTGGGGCAGCGTCAACGTGCTCGAGAACGACGGTCGCGCGGGCTTGTCCGGCTTCGCAACCCCGGGCGGGTTTGAAGAGCCACGGCATGCCGTCGTCAGCGACATCAACGGAGACGGCCGGCAGGACCTTGTGGTTGCGAGCTATGAGGGCGATTCACTCTCCACCATGCTCGGCACCGGAAGCGGTTACGGCAGCCTCTACTCGTACCCCGTTGGGCTTGGACCGTGGTCTTTCGCTCTGGCAGACTTCGACGGCGACCGGGTTGCCGACATCGCGGTCGCCAACCGGAACTCAGGCAACATCTCGATTCTCGCCGCCCGCAGCGATGCCAAGTACACCGCAGCTGGTTGCTGGTCGAGCAAGACGACGGTCAACTACGGCGGTCGAGTCGCCGTGTATGCGAGGCTGAAGAGCGACGGCAGGGCTTTGACTGGGCGTTCGGTGGTGTTCGAGCGCCTCACCTCAAAGGGATGGCGACAGGTGGCGACGAAGACGACTTCGTCCACCGGCTTGGCGAAGATCACCGTCGAACCGACGACCAAAACGACCTACCGAGCACGATTCGACGGCGAAGCGGGTTACCGAAGCCGGACGAGCACTACGAAGACGATCAAGGTGCGCGCGGCGGTGGGAACGCCCCGTATCGCCTCATCGGTCCGTAGTGGCAGGTCATTCACCCTCTACGGCTATCTGAAGCCGCAGCACTCCAGCGGTGGGCACTCCGTGCGGCTCCACTTCTATCACAAGGAGGGGAGCCGGTACGTCTTGCGCAAGAAGGTGTGGGCTACGAACAAGCACTACCGCAGCTTCACCAGATATGCAGACAGGACGTCGCTCAAGACAAGGGGTCGTTGGCGGGTCCGCGCCTATCACGCCGACAGCGGCCACTCGGCGAAGTTCAGTAGCTACGACTACTTCCAGGTGAAATAGGCCGACTCGAAAGATGCTGGGCGGGGCGGTGCTTGGCGCCCCGCCCATTCTCAGCGCTGGGAGTCTAGTCTCCTGCCGAGCGGCTTAGCTCGGCGGCAAGTTGCTCGACGAAAAGCCCCACGTCGGTGACGACGCCGATCGTCTGCCAACTGCCCCTGTCGGCGAGCTTCGTCACGACCGCGGGGTTGATGTCGACGCAGATCGCCGTCACGCTTGCCGGCAGCATGTTCCCGGTGGCAATAGAGTGCAGCATGGTCGAGAACATCAGGCATGCCCCGGCGTTCTGGCAGTACGCGCGCATCTCGCGTTGGGCAACCATCACATCGGTGATCACATCGGGCAGAGGGCCGTCGTCGCGGATCGAGCCGGCGAGCACGAAGGGTGTCTCGCTCTTCACGAGCGTGTACATCAGCCCCTTGCCGATAAGTCCCTGCTCCACCGCTTGCGATATCGAGCCGGCGCCTCGCACGGCGTTGATGGCCTTCAGGTGATGCTGGTGGCCACCGGGGGCGGGGATCCCGTTTTCCAACGAGACGCCCAGCGACGTCCCGTACATCGCAGCCTCGATATCGTGGACGGCCACGGCGTTGCCGCCGAAGAGCACGTTCACATAGCCAAGCTCCACAAGCGTGGCGAGATGCTGTGCGGCGCCCGTGTGGACGACCGCGGGACCGACGACGGCGATCGCGTCTTTGCCCTCGGCACGCGTCTGCCGCAGGATTCGTGCGACATCGGCGACGACCTGCGCCTTTGGCTTCTCGCTCGAGACAGCGCTCGACATGAACTCGAACTCCTGGCTTTGGCGGGGTCGCTCCTGTGGGTGAACGCGGATACCGGCGTGCCCGACCACATACAGATCGCCTTCGTGCACGTCGGCCATCGGAATTGCCTCGGCCACGCACGCTTGCGGGTCGACTCGGACTCCAAGGTCCATCTCGGGGTTGGCAACCCGAACCCAGCCTCCGGAGAGACGGACGTCGGTCTCAAGATTCGTGGTCGAGTAGAAGTTGGCCGGGAAGACGCCGTCGCGAGGGGCGGCCATGAGCATCGCGTCGGAAGGGTCGCAAGCGACCGCGCCCTGCTCCTGTATGGCGATCAGAATGTCATCGAGCTGGCCAACGTTGCCGGCGCGAATGCGCAGCACTGCGACCGAAGGATCATCGTTGGTGCGGCCGACGTCGAACGAGAGTGTCTCGAACTCGCCGCCCAAGGCGATAACGCCGTCCATGACCCTGGACATGATGCCTGAGTCGATCAGGTGGCCATCTATCCGTACGTCCTCAAACACGCTCATGTCAGCTTCCGTCCCTCGGGGAACGCCGTAGACGCAGATCAGAGGTGCACAAGTATCTGGCCGAATTGTAGACGAGGCGCAATCGCGTGCGGGTTGAGGTCTGCGCCTGCGGAGTCTCGCCGCACAGGCCCGGGCTTTCGCTATGCTGGGCGCCTAGCCGAAGCGGAGGAAGCTGCATGGACTGCAAGGTAGGTCGTCTTCACGTCATCGCCGGATGCATGAGCAGCGGTAAGACCGGTGAGCTCATTCGCCTGCTTTCTCGGCATGCCGTTGTCGGCGACACCGTGGTCATCTACAAGCACGCGGTCGATTCGCGCGACGGGACGAAGGCGCGCTCGAGGCTGGGGACCGAGATGGAGGCACGCGTAGTCGGCTCGGCCGAGGAGATCGACGCAGACGGATGCCGAGTCGTCGCCATCGAGGAAGCGCAGTTCTTCGGAGAGGAGCTCGTGGCCGTGGTCCGCAGGCTCCTGCGCGAGGGCAACCTGGTGTACGCCACCGGGCTCAACCAGGATTTCCGAGGAGAGCCCTTCGGCGCAATGCCCGAACTGCTCGCCTTCGCCGACGAGATCTCGCTCCTGACCGCGATCTGCCAGAAGTGTCACGGTGTCGGGACCCGGACCCAGCGAATCATCGGCGGGCGGCCGGCGCCGTGGGACTCGCCGCTCATCTTCGTGGGCGGCGCTGACTACTACGAGGCGCGCTGCCCCGACTGTCACGAGGTCCCCGGGCGTCCTTAGATGCCTATCGCAGTTCGAGACAGATCTCCGTCACGCCGTTCTCTGTCTTCACCGGTACGAATCCCAGCGCCCCAGTGAGCTGCAGCATGCGTTCGTTGTCCGCGGGAACCATGCCGTCGATCTCGGCAAATCCCTTCTCCTCGGCGATGCCGATGATGAGATCCACAAGCTTGAAGCCCAGCCCCCTTCCCTGGAAGTCATCGTGCACGAGTACGGTGAACTCTCCGCTACCGAGTTCGGGCTCTCCAAGCAGGCGACCTACGCCGATGATGCGCTTGCGCTTGTCCTCCGTGAGTTCGGCGATGATCGCGATCTCGCGCTCGTAGTCGATGTTGGTGAAACGCACGAGACGGTCGTGCGTCCATTCGGGGATGCCGTCGAAGAAGCGGCTCCGAAGCGCCTCGTCACTCATCGTCTTGAGCATCTCATCGATCATCAGTTCGTCCTCT
>DATHUB010000087.1:0-3962 GCA_035462695.1 Coriobacteriia bacterium
CGTGGCCGCGATCTACCGCCTTACCTCGGTACAGGCGGAGGCACTGGCCCAACCGTGGCCGGTACGTCCCCAAGGTCCCGCCTGGCTGCGCCGCTCCTATCCGGTCGCTCTCGTTGCGGCTCTGCCGCTCATCGGATGGAAGGCACATCTCCTCTCTGCAGACGGGCAGGGCGCGCCTCTCCTAGGAGCGGCAGTGATCCTGGCCACGCTGCTGGGACTCAGAAGCTGGCTCGCCGCACTTGAGACGGCGCATCACCGCCTCGGCTCTGTGACAGACCCGCTCACGGGTGCCTACAACGGTGCCTACGTAGGCAGAAGACTCGGAACGGTAGTTGGTGGCGGAGAGACGACCCACGGCCGTGCATGCCTCGTGGTAACCCGTATCGATGACTTCTCACGCATCGACCAGGTGCATGGGCGCGAAGCGGGTGACGAAGTCCTTCGCGGCTGCGCCGGCCTCATGCGCACCGCGGCGGGTGGCGCTCGTTCTGAGCTCTTCCGCGTCCACGATGCCGAGTTCCTCGAGCTTCTACTGGAGGGCGACACGAGTGCTGGGGTGGCATATGCGACTCGGTTGAATGGTCTGATTCAGGAAGAGCGGGAGCAGACCAGCGGGGCCAGATTCTCGATCTCTTGCGGAGTGACGGAACTCGAACCGGGCGAGACCGACTGGCAGCAAGTACTGGAGAGAGCTCGGGACGCGGCGAGTGTCGCCGCCGATGAGGGCGGGGAGAGGATTCGCGTGTTCACATCGGCTGATGTGCGGGCGGATCGTCTTGCGCACGATCCTCGGGGCCGTGACTTGCGCTCGGCAATGTTCGAGCTCGCGAAGGCGGCGGACGCGCGTGACCCGTACGCCGCAGAGCACTCCGCCAGGGTCGAGCGGCTTGCGGTGCTGCTGGCATCGGATCTCGGGATGCGCGAGGAGGTTCTCGAGGCAGTCAGGTGCGCCGCACTCCTGCACGACATCGGAAAGATCGGCGTCAGCATGCGCGTACTCTCCAAGCCTGCGGCACTGTCCGCCGATGAGCGAGCCGCAGTAGAGCGACACTGTGAACTAGGCGAGAGGTTGTTGCGCGCGTCCGGACTTGCCGACGTTGCCGTCTTCGTCCGACACCATCATGAGCGCTGGGACGGCGAAGGCTATCCGGATCGACTGGTCGCAACCGACATCCCGCTCGAGGCTCGGCTGATCAGCGTATGCGATGCACTCGAGACCCTTACTGCTCCTCGACCGTACCGCAACGCCCTCACATTGGAGCAAGCCCTGTGTGAGATCGAGGACAGCTCCGGGTCGCGATACGACCCGGAGCTGGCGCAACGTCTCGTGGCGATCCTGCGCAGCTCCGATCTTCCGCCGCTGGACTTTCGACCGCAGCCGCTGGAAAACGAGGCCACTGCGTCCTGAGCAGGCTGTATACTGAGTCGGTGGAGTGCCGCCGGGGGGCATGGCGCTTCCGAAGTCGTGAGACCGGGGGACAAGTGTCCAGGGGTAGACTCGAGGCGATTGGTGCCGGTGCGTTGCCGGATGCCGAACACGCCAAGTCAAATGCGAGGCGTCTCAGAACGTTGGCTTGGGCTGCTCTGCCGATTCTGGCTGCGGCCTATTACGCGTTGCTCATCTCGCCACTGCCACCCTTCGCTCGGCTGGTCGTGCTGGAACTGGTCTACTGCACCCCCATCGTTTTGACCGTCATATGGGGCCTGAAGGCGCGGTCCTTGTCCGAGGGCCAGGAGTCCACGTTCTGGGGCGCCGTCGCCGGCGCGAACGCGACCCTGCTGCTGTGCGAAGTACTCCTCGTGTACTGGGTTGGCGTGATCAGCCCCGCCGGCCCACCGCGCGTGAGTTGGCCGTTTCACATACTCCATGCCTTTGCGGCTGTGTTCTTCCTAGTCGGAGCAACGGCTCTCAGCAGGTGGCATGAGTCGCCCGCGGCAACCAAGTACCGTTGGACAATGGACCTGTCCTCGGTGCTTCTAGTGGCGCTCGTTCTGCTTCTGGAGTTCTACGTTCGTCCGATCATGGAGCCCGCCGGCGCGACGATGCCAGAGGTCTTCCTCGGAGCGGCGTATCCGCTCTTCGCGCTTCTAATGTTGATCGGGACCGTGGGTAACGTCGCCGGTTTTAAGGTCGATCGATGGCGCACTTGGGACAGGCTCTTCGCCATATCGCTCACCATCTATGCCGTCGCCATATGTCTCTGGCCGGTCTGGTACCCGACCGCGCTCGACACATCTCGAAACTACGAGCGCGGCGTGCTCGATCTCGTCCAGTTCTCGGGCCACTGGCTGTTGATGGCCGCTGCGGTCTATCGGCTGACAGAAGTTGCCGAGTGGAAGTTGCGTCCACTGCCGCCCATTCTGCTGCGCAAGTCATGGGACATGTTCGTCGTACCGGCACTCGTGTTCGCCGGCGTTCCGCTGCTTGTGTTGTTGGCCTCGCGCACCTACGAGCAGCGTGACTGGTTTGTCGTGTACGTCATCGCCCTGGCTTTACTCACCTGCTTGGCGCTTGGCCGAAGCATCTTTGTCGGCCTCGAGAACTCCTCGCTGTTCCATCTATCGGTGACTGACCCGCTGACCGGCCTGTACAACCGCAGGTTCTTCTTCAGCCGGCTTGCCGATGAGATGGAGCGTGCCGAGCGCTACGACGAGCAGATGAGCCTCGTCACGATCGATGTCGATGCTTTCGCCGAGGTCAATCGGCGCTTGGGACACACCGCAGGCGAGCGGCTTCTCCGTCAGATAGCCTCGCTGCTCACGTCCCGTTCTCAGCGCGGGTGGATCATCGCGCGCGTGGGGGGCGACGACTTCGGTGTGATCATGCCGGAGACCTCGGCGGTCGATGCGTCGGTCGTGGCCCAAGGGCTTCTCGACGTTATCGAGATCGCGAGCGGCGCCGCCCCGGGATCTGTGAGCGCGTCCGCGGGAATAGCTGCCTATCCGCAGCACGCCGAGGATCCCGAGACTTTGTTCCGGCTATCCGAGGGCGCGCTGTACCAAGCGAAGCGAGCGGGCCGTCACCGTGTCGTGTGCTACCAGGATGACCGGGTGCCCGACCTCACGGCAGATGAGCGAATCGAGCGTCTGACGCGAGAGAACCGCCTCTCATCGGTGCAGGCACTCAGCGCTGCCATGGATGCGAAGGATGCCGCGACTCAACTGCATTCGCGCTCGGTTTCCGATCTGGCTCGAGCGGTCGCCCTGCACCTGCAGCTCCCTGCTGAGACGGTCGAGCGAACGGCGACGGGCGCGCTGCTGCACGAGGTCGGCAGCATCGGTACTCCGGACGATGCACGGGGCCACAACGGCCTGAGCGAGGGGGAGTGGGAGCTTGCGCGCAGCTACAACTCTCTGGCCCAGCGCATCCTCAGCGCGTCCAATCTGACGGATCTGACACCGGTCGTGCGCTCAAGGCATGAGTGGTGGGACGGCACCGGTCGGCCGGACGGGCTCGCCGGGAACGAGATCCCAGTCGAGTCGCGCATCCTGGCTGCCTGTCACTTCTACGAGTCTGCCATCGCGGGCGGTCAGCACCGCAGGCCGGTTGGATCCGAGGATGCACGCAAAGAGCTGCTCGCCGGGACCGGGTCGCAGTTCGACCCGGCCGTCGTTTCCGCGCTCTTGGAAGTGCTCGAGGCCGACGAAGCGACCGCGCAAGACTAGGTGCGCGTCTGCCTAGAGCTTCGCCATGATCCCGCTCACGTCGCGTGGCTCTAGTGCGTGTTGCCACCCCGGAGTCTGCGTTGCTTTCAGCCCGTCTTCGTAGGTGGGGCGACCCTCTTCGCGGTAGAAGACGCCGATAGGGACTCGGCAGTCGTCTGCCATGCAGTCGAGCTCATGGAAGGTCGACATCTAAAGCTCGAACGCCTTGATGCGGTCAGTTGGGTCCCAGTCGGTCTCCTCCAGCTTGTAGACGCGGTCCCTGAACCACTGGAAGGTGTTGATCTTGTTGAAGGTGA
>DATHUB010000088.1:0-5691 GCA_035462695.1 Coriobacteriia bacterium
GGGCTCGAGTGGTTGCAGGCAAACGTCTACTTCGCCAACCCGAACATCGGCGAGAACGGGTTTGCCTTCAGCTTCTCGAACAACGTGTACTGGTACTACGTCATCGTGCTGCTCTGCCTCTTCACCATCTTCGTGGTGCGCCGGCTCGACGACTCACGGCTTGGTCGGAGCTGGACTGCGATGCGTGAGGACGAGGTGGCCGCTTCGTCCATGGGCGTGAACATCATGGGCGCGAAGCTGTACGCGTTCTCGCTTGGCGCTCTTTGGGGCGGTATCGCCGGCATCACGTTCGCGAACTTCCAAGGCTTCGTCAGTCCCGAGTCGTTCACTTTCATGGAGTCCGTCTTCGTGGTATCGATCGTCGTCATCGGTGGAATGGGATCGATTCCCGGTGCGATTGTGGGTGCGCTGTTCATTCAGGGCATTCCTGAGTTCATCCGAGGCGCCGCCCAGGCAGGCTGGCTCGAGAACGTGGGGATCACGCTCTCAGCGGAAGCGCAATCCGCCGTTTCCAACTACCGCTACCTCGTCTTCGGCTTCCTCATGGTGCTCATGATGGCGCTGAGACCTCAAGGCATCATCCCGTCGAAGCGCCGTGCGCGAGAACTGCATCCCGAGGACGACAGTTCGCTCGATGAGACGAACCAGACCCTCTACGACGCTCAGCATGACACGGCAACCCCCGGCGAGGACCTGTAGGCCGGGACCCGGAAAGGCTCATTCATGGCTCCACTGGTAGAAGCAAACAACGTCACGATGCAGTTCGGCGGTCTCAAGGCTGTCTCTGACGTGACCATGCACATCGAAGTAGGAGAGATCGTCGCACTCATCGGCCCGAACGGCGCCGGCAAGACGACCTTCTTCAACCTTCTCACGGGCATCTACACGCCCACGGAAGGAACGCTGACGTTCGGAGGCACGGCCGTCGGCGGGTTGAAGCCTCACAAGATCTGCAATATGGGCATCGCCCGCACGTTCCAGAACATTCGCCTGTTCCAGAATATGACCGCGCTCGAGAATGTCATGGTGGGTCGCCATACGCGTACTGCCGAAGGCCCGATCGGCGCGGTGTTCCGCACTCCGAAGTTCAAGCGCGAGGAGCAGAACACGGAAGATCAGGCGCGCAAGTGGCTTGATTTCGTCGGTCTGGGATGGGCCTGCAACGAACTTGCGAAGAACCTGCCCTACGGTGACCAGCGCCGGCTGGAGATTGCCCGCGCCATGGCATCTCAGCCCCAGCTGCTGCTTCTTGACGAGCCGGCTGCAGGCATGAACCCGCAGGAGAGCAAGGCGCTCAACGGCCTGATTCGACAGGTGCGTGACCTCGACATCACGGTTCTGCTCATCGAGCACGACATGAAGGTCGTCATGGACATCGCCGATCGCATCTACGTGCTCGACTTCGGCGAGATGATCGCGGAGGGCCTGCCGGTAGAGATTCAGCAGAACCCGCAGGTGATCGAGGCATATCTCGGCAAGGGCGCAGACGAGATGCTTGCCCAGCACCGGGACTCGAAGGCTCAAGCAACAGGCGGCGTCTCGGCCGCATCAGCCACACCAGCCGAGATACCCGATTCGATGCCCGCCCAGGACGCCGGCGATGTCGGCGCCACGGACGGGGAGGAGTAACACCGTGCTCAAAGTCACCGACGTCAAGACGTGCTACGGGAAGATCGAGGCGCTCAGGGGCATCTCGGTCGAGGTACACGAGGGCGAGATCGTTACCCTGATCGGCGCCAACGGCGCCGGCAAGTCCACCACCCTGAAGACCATTTCGGGCCAGCTCACTCCCAACGCCGGCACGATCGAGTTCCAGGAAGAGAAGATCGCGGGCGTGCCTGCGCACAAGGTTGCGGCAAAGGGCATCGTTCAGGTTCCTGAGGGTCGGCGCATCTTCTCGCGCATGACTGTCCTCGAGAACCTCGAGATGGGCGCCTATCTTCGCAACGACAAGGAAGGTATCGCTTCCGACCTCGATCGCGTCTTCAATCTGTTCCCTCGCCTCAAGGAGCGCATCGCCCAGAAGGGCGGCACGCTCTCCGGAGGCGAGCAGCAGATGCTCGCAATGGGCCGCGGACTGATGGCCCAGCCGAAGCTGCTGATGCTCGACGAGCCCTCGATGGGCCTCGCGCCTGTCGTCGTCGAGACCATCTTCGAGATCATCGGCAAGCTCAACAACGACGGCATCACCATCCTGTTGGTCGAGCAGAACGCGAACCTCGCGCTCTCTATCGCCGACCGCGGGTACGTGCTCGAAACCGGCGAGATCAAACTCTCGGGAACGGGTGCGGAGTTGCTCGCGAACGACGAGGTCCGCAAGGCGTATCTCGGCGAGTCGTAATCCGCTTAACAGTCGGTTTTGCATGCTACGGGCGTTCCCTTCGGGGGGCGCCCGTTTTCATTAGTGGAACGCCGGTGCTGCTTGCGAAAGACAAGCAACAAGGCCCCTTGGGCAGCTGGTACATGCATCCAACAGAGCGTTGTGGGTGCTATCGTCTCGCCGTTCGCTAGAACCGGCCCGACGACGTGCCGGTGTCCATGCTGTCATCAGCAGACGAGGAAGTCGAAGGAGGCAACATTGAAGATGCGCAGCAGACGCGCAGTCGCCACCGTTGCCGCATTCATGGTGGTCGCTCTTGCGGTCACCGGTTGCGGCGGTACGAAGGCGAGCAACACGGAGGGCGCCGATAGCGCCGGCAAGGTCATCAAGATCGGCATCGGCGCACCGCTCACCGCCGGATCGGTGGCACAGGGCCAGGGCATCGAGCGCGGCGTGCGTCTCGCCCTGAAGCAGGCGAGTGAGTCGCCGGAGGCCAAGGAGCTCGGTATCACTTTCGAAGGTGTGGCGGGCGACGACCAGGGCGACCCCAAGACGGGCGTGACCCAGGCCAACCAGTTCGCGAGCGATACGAACCTTCTCGGTGTGGTCGGACACCTTAACTCAGGCGTGACCATCCCGGCGTCGAAGGTCTACAACGACGCAAAGATCGTCATGGTCTCTCCGGCAGCAACGAACCCCGCGCTTACCACGCAGGGCTTCCCCAACGTCTTCCGTACCTGCACGATCGACACGGTGCAGGGTCCGGCCGGCGCAGTAGCCATGCTGAGCGAGAAGGTCGGCGCCAAGACGGTTGTCGTCGTGGACGACTCCACTCCTTACGGTGAGGGTCTTGCAGCCGAGTTCGGCAAGGAGTTCGAGGCCAAGGGCGGCAAGGTCCTGTTCGCCGAGAAGACCTCGGACAAGGACAGCGACTTCAACGCACTTTCGACCAAGATCAAGGCGGCCAACCCCGATATCGTCTACTACGGTGGTACCTACAACGCCGGCGCCCTGCTCTCCAAGCAGATGAAGGCAGCTGGAGTCGAGGTCCCCATGATGGGCGGCGACGGCCTGTACGACCCCGAGTACGTGAATCTCGGTGGCGAGACGACCGAGGGCGACCTGTGCACCTCGGTAGGCCTCCCGATCACTGAGCTCGCCAACGGCCAGGCGTTCGCCGATGCCTACGCCGCCGAGTACCCCGAGAACGAGATCGGTGCCTACGACGCCTACTCCTACGACGCCGCCAAGGTGATCACCGACGCGATCCTCAAGATCGCCAAGGAGCAGGGCGTGGACAAGGTCAGCTCCCCGGCAGCACGCGACGCGATCATCGCGGCCGTTGCCGCGACCGACATCGAGAGCGTGACCGGCAGGGTCGCTTTCGATGCGAACGGTGACACGCTGAACAAGGCGATCACCGTGTACCGCGTTGAGGGCGGCGAGTGGAAGCCGTTCATCGTTCCCGAGCAGCAGTAGCAGCCGGATCGACATAGCTGGTACCGAGGGGCGCTCCGAACAGGGGCGCCCCTTAGCTTTGGCCTAGGGCGTCCAACGAGCGGCGTCGCGCATCGGCGGCGATCTCAGCGGCGGCAATGTCGTGTAAGACCAGGTCGCCATCGCGCACCCGCCACACGCCCCCGCTCATCAGCGCCTGCAGCGTCTGTCGTCCGCCGTGCTCGACTACGGCGGCCTCGGGTTGCGTCTCCGATGTAATCCCAAAGACGGCGATATCGGCCATCAAAGTCGGGCCGAGAGCTCCAAACCGGCCGTGGACACCAATCGACCGCGCGCCGCCCAGAGTCGCCAGCTCCAGGAGCGCGGCGTGCGAAAGAGCCGGCTCGGTCGCCTGCACCTGCCGGACCTCCGAAAGCAGGTCGAGATCTTCGTTGCTCGCGGACGAGTCGGTCCCAACACCAACCGCTATCCCAGCATCCAGCAGTGGGCCGACGCGCGGGGGTGGGTTGTCGAGGTAGCGGTTGGAGCGAGGGCATGTAACCGCTCCTCGTACCTGTGCGGCCAGAATCGCAACGTCTCCCGGCTCCAGGTAGCAGAGATGCACTGCGGTGGAGCCCTCCAGCGCGCCGAGATCGGCGAGGTACTTCACCGTCGAGGTCCCTGGCGGCGTGAATCCGCGCGCGTTGCGCTCTGCAGTCGCCGTCAATGGACCCGTTCCGTCCCTCAACAGCTCCACCTCCGCACTCGACTCAGCGACGTGTATCGCCGTAGGGACTCCGAGTCGCGCCGCAGCGTCGTGCACGCCTCTGAGCAGCCGGGGACCCGCCGTGTAGGGGGCATGTGGCGACAGGCCGCACACGACCCGTGCACCGTATGCGTCCGGGCTGGTCGGGTAGCGCAGGTAGCCGAGGGTGCTCTCGATCTCCTCGGCGTGCATGCCGAGAAGTTCCCAGTAGAAGACGCCGCCGAGCCCCGCGGCGCTCGCGCGACCGACCTCGGCAGCTCCGTAGGCTATGTCGCCTACGACCGTCACGCCGCAGAGGAGCGACTCTTCTGCCCCGACCACTCCGGAAGCCTCATGGTCATCCACGCTCCATGGCTTCAGAGCCGTCACTAGGCGCGGAAGCCACTCGGCGAACGGGAGTGGCGACAAGACCCCCGAAAGTGCGGAGAGCGTCAGGTGTGTATGCGCGTTAACGAGGCCGGGTGTGATGGTGCAGCCGGGGAAGTCGTGCCGCTCCGAGGCGAGAGGATGGGAAGCGAGCTCTGCAGCGGTATCGACGGCGACCACTCGGTCCCCCTGCACGAGCACGCCCCCGCAACGAATGGGGGAGCTGCAGATCGGAAGGACCCAATCGGCGGTGATCAACATTGGGGGCTACGGCTCACGGACGTCTGGGATGGAGAGCATGCTGGGCTTGCGATGCTCCATGCAGCCGCAATCAGCCGCAAGGTCGGCCGCCGCCACGGTGTCGAGCACGATAGACGCGATCGCCCGTGACTCGTCGAAGAAGATCGACTTCATCTCCGCATGCTCCCACTGGCGAACCACTCCCTCACCGTAGTTCACGACTATGTAGATGCCAGCGAAACAAGCACCGATGTCCCGAGCCAAGAACACCTCGGGTGCGAGCGATTGGCCGATCACGTCACCTCCGAGGCGCTTCATGTAGTCCACCTCCGCCACTGACTCGAAGCGCGGCCCGTCGGTGACAAGGTAGGTGCCCCGCTGGAACACCCGAGGGAAGCTCGCCTCGCACGCGCCCGCGTGGAGGTGCGCGGCAAGGTCGGGACAGACGGGCTGACGCATGATGAGCAGGTGATCCCCGCGCACGTAGATGTCCTGCTTCACGCTTAAGTCGATGAAATCGTTCGGAATCAGAACGTCGCGCGGGTCCAGAAGGTGATTGAGT
>DATHUB010000089.1:0-7134 GCA_035462695.1 Coriobacteriia bacterium
GATCCCCACCACGTAGTCCAACGCGGGATCCCATTCGCGAAAGACCAGTGCGGTGGCCAGCGGGAGCAGCATCACGAGCGCGATCCCGTATAGCAGCCGTCCCAGGAAATGCGCGATCGAGCGCATCTCATTCCAGTTGAATGGAATCCACATGCCAGCTACCCGAATATCCAGCCGGCAAGTAGCGCCACGACAATCATGGTCAGAATGAAGGCGAAGAAGATGCCCAGCTCAAAGACAAGGCCGCTAATCCAGTGGGCGTAGGGGCTATGAAATCGTCGCTCCACCAGTTCTCTCCTGCCGCCAAATCCGTCGGCGTTCACCATAGCATCAGCGTTGGGCTGCGGGCTGGTCTTCCGATCACCTACGCAGCTGCGCGCCGCTCCACCGCCTTCTGCCTCTCTCCAACGACTCTCGGGGCAGGCGGCTTCGTGCCGAGCGAAAGCGCTCCGGCAGCGAGGCACAGGACAGCCGCGACCCCATAGGCGGCGGCATAGGTCCCGGTGCTGTCGACGATAGTACCCGCGGTCATCGAACCGAAGACTCCGCCGAAGCCCCATGCCGTGAACACGAGCCCGTAGTTGACGCCAAGGTTCTTGGTACCAAAAAAGCCTGCTGTGGTTGACGGAAACAGTGACAGATTCGCTCCATAGCAGAAGCCGATCACCGCCGCGACGGGCACGAGTGCAGCCGTGGTGTTGGCGAAGGCCAGAATAGCCATCATGACGGCTTGCACCACGAATACGACGAGCATTGTCCGAGTCCCGCCGATGCGGTCGGCGGCGATTCCGGCGGCGACTCGGCCGGCTGCATTGCCCACGGCGAGCACCGCGACGAGGAGGAAGCCCAGGTCGACCAAGGGAAGCTGAGCGGCGGCGATCTTCGCCATGTGACCGATGATCATCAGCCCGGCGAAGGCGGAGAACGCGTACATCAGCCAGAGTCGGGCGAACTGTCTGGTTCGCACCATGTCCCGCCAGTCGTAGTCATCGGCCGGCTGGACGGCAGGTCCACTGTTCACGGCCTCCGGCCGCGTCACCGCAACGTACCCGGCGGGCGGATTCACCAGAAGCTGCGCTAGCAACACGGTCGTGATCAAGAAGGCGATACCGAGCACGCGGAACGTCCCGGGGACGCCTTGGTCGGCGAGCAGCCAAGTCGTCAAAGGAGCGATGTAGACGCTCGCCAGGCCGAATCCGGCCACGACGATTCCTGTGATGAGCCCCTTCTTGTTGGGCGGGAACCACTTGACCGCGGCCGGCGTTGCAGCCGCATAGCCGAGGCCGATGCCGAGCCCCGTCAGCAGTCCAAAGCCGAGGGTGATCGGCAAAGTGTTCTCTGGAGTCGCGAAGCTCGCCACGATCAGGCCAAGCCCGCACAACGCCCCTCCCACCGAGGCGACGATACGCGGACCAAGACGGTCCTGGGCTCGGCCGGCGAACACCATCGAAAGGGCGAAGACGCCTACACCGATGGCGTAAGGAAGGCTTGCTTGGCCTGCCGACCAGCCCCAGCCACCCTCGGCGACGGGCTTCGACAGGACCTTCGCCACCACACTCCATGAGTAAAGAACGCCCAGCGCAAGATTGATTCCAAGCCCGGCGAGCGCAACCGTCCAACCACGTGACGCAGCAATGCGCGCCATGGATTCACCTCCGTATTCGCAACCCCACCCGTTGCGCACGGAGCCGGATCCTTCGTCGGCTGTCGCGCGCTTCTGAGGGAGTATCAACAAACCGCCCTCGTTCTGCGAGCTTCTCGCGGCGAACGGAGCCGACTTGGCGGTAAACGGCCGGTTAGGCGTCCGCTATGCTTACGCACATGCCGAATCGACGCTTGGCCATCATCTTCGCGGTAGTCCTCGTAGACATGCTGTCTTTCAGCATCGTCCTACCGCTGCTGCCCTATCTCGCAGGCGACCTGGGTGCGAACAGGTTTCAGATAGGATTGCTCGCCGCGATGTACCCGATCTTCCAGTTCATCGGCGCGCCCATTCTGGGTCGGTTGTCCGACCGATTCGGGCGCAAACCGGTGCTGATGCTGAGCATCGCCGGCACAATACTCGGCTTTATCGTTCTCGCAACCGCGCGTTCGCTCTGGGTGCTGTTCTTGAGCCGGTCGCTGGACGGCATCACTGGCGGCAACATCAGTGTCGCTCAGGCCTACATATCCGACGTCACCAAGCCGTCGGAGCGCGGCAAGGCGCTCGGCATGATAGGCGCCGCATTTGGCCTCGGTTTCATCCTTGGTCCCGTGACAGGCGGACTTCTCTCGTCGATCAGCTACACGGCGCCTGCCTGGCTAGGAGCGGCCCTCGCGGCCGTCAACCTCATCCTCGTTGCATCGTTGTTGCCCGAGTCGCTCTCAATCGCAGACAAGGAGCGGCTCACCGCCAACCCTCGAAAGGCCTTCGATCTCGGCGGTATGGTGCGGGCCATGCGGCACAAGCGTGTAGGCCCGCTGCTCACCGTGCGAATCCTCATCGGATTGAGCTTCGGCATCTTCGAAAGCGGGTTTGCGCTCTGGGGCATTGCCGCCTTGGCGCTCTCGGCGCGCACCAACTCCTTCGTCCTCGCCTACGTCGGCGTACTCTCAGTCATCATTCAGGCGTTTCTTATCGGGAAGCTCACTGCACGCTGGAGCGACGACGGCCTGCTGCTCTCTTCACTGACGGTCGCCTCCCTCGCCCTCACCGCGTGGGGCTTCGTCGCGAATCTCCCGCTCCTGATCGTCATCATGCCGGCCCTATCGTTCGGCCTCGCCGTCAGCAACACGATCTCGACAAGTGCGCTCACGAAGGCCGTCCATCAAGACGAAGTGGGCGGAATTCTGGGAGTCAGCACATCGATTCAGGCGGCGACCAGAATCCCGGCTCCGATCATCGCCGGCGCCCTGCTGCAGTACGCGGCCGTTTGGTCACCCGGAGTCACAGCAGGAGCGATCGCGGGCGCGGCCGCAGTCTTCGCCGCCTTCACTCTGTGCTGGCGGCCCGGCGCATCGGCCTGTCAGGAGGACGAAGCCCAGCTTCGAGCCGAGTAGAGCCCAGCGTGCCGCAGGTCGGCGATCCTCTCGCGTTCCAGCTGGCAGCACGAAGGCCCGGACAAGTCCGGGCCTCCAAGCTTCCCGCCCATGAGTCTCAGCGGACTGCCGGCTCGCGCGAACCTTCCACCGGCTGGGTGTGGCTCTCCCCCGGCTTCGACGACGGCTGCATCTCGCCCTCCGGCTGCCGAGGCGTGACCGCTCCCTCGGTCTCCGAGCCGCTGGGCTGCTGAGTCGTCTCTTGGCTTGTTGCCGGCCTACCCTGCTCCGCGCCACCCATCGCCTTTTGCTGTCCGCCCCCGATGCTCACCTTGGTTGTCCTTGGCTGCTGCTGCTCGAAGGCCTTCGGTACGGTCATCTCCAGCATTCCGTCGTGGAAATCGGCCGTGATCGTCGCAGGATCTACGCTCTCCGGCAGCGCCACCGACCTCTGAAACGACCCGTAGCTCGTCTCACGCACGAGCCACCCCTCGTCTTCCTTCTCCTCTTCGCGGCGTCGCTCGCCCTTGATCGTGAGCACCCCTTCGGTGACCTCGATGTCTACGTCCTCGGGCCTAAGGCCGGGCAGTTCCGCGTGGATCTGCATGTCGTTCCCTGACTGCCTGATGTCGATCTTGGGCATCCACGCCTGTTGGCTGCGCCCGCCTTCGCGCCCCTCGGACATGCCCATACGGGAGAAGATCTGATCCATGTCGCGCTGCATTCGGAGCATCTCTCCGAACGGGTCCCACCTCACGATTGCCACTGCTATTCACCCCCGTCTTCGCATCATCAGCACACCTCTGTGCGCTTCTCCAGAAGACGTGATACCCAGATTCGTCGCTGGCGCTGGCGCTGGAAAAGCAGACAGGGCGCCGACGGTTGTCGGCGCCCTGTGTCACTACTTACTGGCGCTGTCAGAGGGCCACGTACTCCCCATCAGCTACATCGATCCTGACGGTATCGCCCTCATGCACTCGCCCTTCAATGAGCGCCTTCGCGACCCGGTCGACGACTTGGCGCTGGATGAGGCGCTTGAGCGGCCGGGCGCCAAATACGGGATCGAACCCGTCGAGTGACAGCCGCTCGACGGCCGCGTCCGTCAGCTCGAGGCCGATCTTGCGCTCGGCAAGGCGGAGGCGGACCTGCTCGAGCTGCAGGTCGACGATCTGGGCGATCTCGTCGAGCGTGAGCGAGTGGAAGGTGACCACGTCGTCGATACGGTTGAGGAACTCAGGGCGGAAGGTGGCGCGCAGCGCCTCTTCCAGCATGCGATCGGTCTCTGTCTCGTCCGCCCCGCCCTCGGCGAATGCTTGGATGTACTGAGAGCCGACGTTGCTTGTCATGACGATGATCGCATTCTTGAAGCTCACGACGCGGCCTTGGCCATCGGTGAGCCTGCCGTCATCGAGCACCTGGAGAAGAACGTTGAAGACATCCGCGTGCGCCTTCTCGACCTCGTCGAGCAGCACGACTGCGTAGGGCCGCCGGCGCACCGCTTCGGTCAGCTGGCCGCCCTCCTCGTAGCCAATGTAGCCGGGAGGGGCACCGATCAGGCGCTGCACGCTGAACTTCTCCATGTACTCCGACATGTCTATTCGAACGAGCGCGCGCTCATCGTCGAAGAGATAATCGGCGAGCGTCTTCGCCAGCTCGGTCTTCCCCACCCCGGTAGGTCCGAGGAACAGGAAGCTGCCGATCGGCCGGTCCGGGTCGGACAACCCGGCACGCGACCTTCTGATTGCTCCTGCGACCACGTCCACCGCCTCGTCCTGCCCGATGACGCGTTCGTGCAGCACCTCCTCAAGCCGAGCGAGCTTGGCCATCTCTCCCTGCAAGAGCCGAGAGACCGGGATGCCGGTCCAAGCCGCAACGACCTCGGCTATCTCGTCGTCGGTGACCTCCTCTTTGAGCATCGCGCCCTCGGACTGCAGCTCGGCGAGGCGCTGCTGGCTCTCCGTCAGCCGCTGCTCCAGCTGCGGGATGCGCCCGTACCGGATCTCGGCCGCTCGCTGAAGGTCGCCCTCCCTCGTCGCGCGCTCCTCTTCGGTGCGCGCTTCCTCGAGCTCGGCCTTGGTGCGCTGAGAGGCCTCGATGACCTCCTTCTCGCTCATCCAGGTCGCCTTGAGCCCCGAGAGCTGCTCGGTGAGGCCGGCCATATCCGCCCGAAGCGCTTCGAGACGCTCGGCGCTCGCCGAATCCGCCTCCTTCATGAGCGCCTGCTCCTCGATCTGCATCTGCGTGAGGCGACGCTCCACGGCATCGATCTCGGTCGGCATCGAGTCGATCTCGATCCGCAGCCGAGAGGCGGCTTCGTCGATCAGGTCGATCGCCTTGTCGGGCAGGAATCGATCGGAGATGTAGCGATTCGACAGTTCCGCCGCCGAGACGATCGCGCCGTCCGTTATGCGAACGCCGTGGTGCACCTCGTACTTCTCCTTGAGTCCCCGAAGGATCGCGATGGTGTCCTCGACGCTCGGTTCGCCCACGAAGATCGGCTGGAAGCGCCGCTCGAGTGCGGCGTCTTTCTCGATGTGCTTTCGGTACTCGTCAAGGGTCGTGGCGCCGATCGCGTGAAGCTCACCTCGGGCGAGAGCCGGCTTGAGCATGTTGCCGGCGTCCATGGCGCCCTCTGCCGCCCCGGCGCCAACGATCGTGTGCATCTCGTCGATGAAGAGGACTACTCGGCCCTCGGCCTGTTCCACTTCACGCAAGACCGCCTTCAACCGGTCCTCGAACTCTCCGCGGTACTTCGCGCCGGCGACCATTGCCGCGAGGTCGAGAGTCACCACGTCCTTGTCCCGCAGGCTGCTCGGGACGTCTCCGGCGATGATGCGCTGAGCGAGCCCCTCGACGATCGCGGTCTTGCCGGTGCCGGGCTCCCCGATGAGTACCGGGTTGTTCTTGGTGCGGCGCGAGAGCACCTGTATCGCTCGGCGGATCTCTTCGTTGCGGCCGATCACGGGATCGAGCTTGCCGTCCCGGGCCATCTCCGTGAGGTTGCGGCCGTAGCGCTCGAGGGCCTGCATCTGCCCCTCGGGGTTCTGGTCCGTGACCTTCGTGCCGGCGCGCAGCTCCTCGATCGCTTTGGCGAGCCGGCTCGGTGTGACGCCTGCTCGCTCCAGAATGCGTCCGGCATCGCCCTTGTCGGCTGCGAGCGCCATGAGCATGTGTTCGGTGGAGACGTAGGCGTCCTTCATCTTCTCCGCCGATTTGAACGCGTCGTTAAGGACCGTGTTCAGCCGCGGCCCCGGCTGCAAATGAGCAGCCATCCCGCTCACGCTGGGTGCGCCTGACAAGGCCTCTGCCACCGCCGCATCCAGAGCACCCGGATCCGCGCCGACCTTGCCGAGAATCGGCCGAACGATACCGTCCGCTTGGTCGAGCAGGGCTTTGAGCAGGTGCTCGGGCTCTAATGAGGGGGCGTTGCGCTCCGAGGCGATGCCGCCGGCGGCCTCGAGGGCCTCCTGCGACTTGATCGTGAGTTTGTCGAGCCTCATGCTGCTTCTCCCCTCGGGTCTCTCGCCGAGAAGAGTCGCAAGTCATGCGTGGACGGGCGTTCCGCTACTTGCGGACCCAGGCACCGTCCTTCTCGACGAACTGGTATTCCTTCCAGTTGAGGGCGCCCTCCTGAAGGCGAACGATAATCACCTTCTGCTCCGCGTCCTCCCAGTGGATGGTCGTCTTGCTCGTGTCCTCGACGCCTAGCGACTCGTAGATCGCGGCTGCGGTCTCTTTGGGGACCGGTTGCAGGTCGGTTTCGGTCTCCTGCGCTTCCGGCTGAGTGACGACAGTGGACAGGCTTTGCGCCTGCGGCCGCGGCTTCGGCTTTATCTGGGGCCAGGCGACCACCAGCACGACGGCCAATCCCACCACCAGTATCACGATGGACAGCGGCACGAGCCACCGTCCCTCTCGTATCGCGTCTATCAGCTCTTCGAATCGCATGCCGTTGTCCTTGTCTTGAATTCCTCTGACCAGGTTCCGGATTCAAACCGAGATGAAGCGACGGCTGCCGGGCTGCCACTTCCGTTCCTGCTGTCGTCCCGTCTAGCGCAGAACGTGCCGAATTAGTAGTTTCCTTACAAAGCCTGTACGACATTTTTGCAGATTCCT
>DATHUB010000090.1:0-3048 GCA_035462695.1 Coriobacteriia bacterium
GTCTTCTACGTGTATCAAACCCCGCCAGCACTGCCGGTCGTAAGCACCCCTGCATCATCTGCCTGGAGTTTGAGTCTACTCGGTCTGACCGCTCTGGCGTCCGTCGCCGTCTTCGGTAAGCCGTCCACCTAGACTGCACGCACGGCGCCTTTCGACGAATATGTGCGTCAGGTTGACTGCGGAAGCATGGCTGCCACCGTTCGAAGCGCTCCCAATATGGCCCACCAATGGAACTTGAAGTAGAGCCCATCGTGAAAGCGGTGGGCTCTACCTGCTTTCTAAGGGCTGCAGCGCTTCGTCGATCGCTACTCTCACCTCTTTCGCGCTCGCTCGTAGCGCGTCGATCTCGTTGTCAGGAAGATCGGGGAGGAAGGTGTCGAGTACGCCCGTTCCGCCCACGAGGCGCGGCAGGGAAACCGTGACGTCGCGCACGCCTGCGACCTCCTCATCGGGAGTGCACACCGTGAGCACGCTTCGGCGATCGGAGAGGACCGTGTCGACTATTCTGGCGATGGCAGCACCGACGCCGTAGTACGTAGCTCGCTTCCCCTCGATGATCCGGTAGGCCGCATGGCGCACGGCGTCATCGACTTCTTGTCGGTCCGAGTCCGTGAGATCCGAGCCCCTGAGCCGCGAGAACTCCTGCAACGGCATTCCTGCAACCGTCATCGTTGACCACGCGAGGACTTCGCTATCGCCGTGTTCGCCAAGCACGTATCCGTGCACGTGAAGGGCGTCCACTCCGAAACGCCGAGCGATCAGCGTCCTGAACCGCGCCGTGTCGAGCGTAGTCCCGCTGCCGAAAACGCATCCCCATTTCGCGCCGCACTCCCCAGCGAAGCGGGCCGCGATGTGAGTCATCACATCCACCGGATTGCTGGCAACGACGAGGACGGCATCGGGGGTGGCCGCGAGAATCGATGGAATCACCTGCGAGAAGATCTGCGTGTTGCGCCCGAGAAGCTCCATCCGGCTTTCGCCCGCTCGTTGCCCTACTCCCGCCGCGACTACGACGACACTGCATCCCTCAAGCGCTTCGTAGCCGCCGGAGTTGATCGTCAGCGGGTGAGCGAAGGGCACGGCGTGGGTGATGTCATCGGCCTCAGATGCGGCCCTTTCGCGGTCGACGTCAACGAGGACGACCTCTCTACCGACGCCGCGCATTACCAAGGCATACGCGGCAGTCGCGCCAACCAGACCCGCTCCTACGATTCCGACTTTCATAGCACTCCCATCTATGGGCACGAAAGTCGATATTCCCCGCAACCGCCCGAAATGCTCCCCAAGGCCTCTGTATGCGGCCGTCGGAGTGAGCCCAGACCCGTGCTGCATCCGCGCCACCCTCGGCTCCAGCATTGCCGCTGAGGGCATTTGAAGTCAGAATGAGCAAGTGTTCTTAACCCACACAGGAATGGGGGGCGGACCAACGGTATCAACACTGCGCGGGACGCTTCCCGGCGCCTGCGGGTATCACCGCACGGACGCAGTGAACGGTGTAAGAATCTTGATCAGGGCCGGAGCTGTTGCGGTCTTGATTCTGGTTATGCTCCTGTCCTTGTCGAGCGAGGCGCTGGCCTACCCAGGCAGTGATACGGGTGGGGCTGGAAGTCAGCTCAAGGACTGTGTCGATTGCCACTCGGAAGACTCGGCGGCTCTCCTCGGCGCCGATGGGGATCCTGAAGAGCTAGCCAAGCGCCGTAAGGGCCCTCACGGGGGATACACGACCGGCACCGACAAGTGCCAAACCTGCCACACCATGCACGGGGCCGGCGAGGGCGCGACAAACCTCTTGCCGGGAACGAGCATCAAGGACACGTGCGAGTCCTGTCATGACGGCACGGGCGGGCCGGGCGTATACGGGGTCATCAAGGCACGAACGGGTGTTGAGCCTCGGTCCGCGCACAGGATCGACGAAACGAGCACGATCCCCGGCGGAGACTCCTCCGGCGGCGCATTGGCGGGATCATTCTCCGGAGAGAACGGCACCCTGAGCTGCGGCGATTGCCATTCCCCTCACGACTCGGACACCGTCGAACCGTTCTCCGGAGATCGTCTCCGCTCATCAGTGGAGAGCGACACCGGGTTCGCGGTGAAGACCAACCGGCTGCTAAGGCAGGTGCCGACGGGCGCGGAGGCGACGACTACCGTCTACGGCACGGGATGGTGCGCGTCTTGCCACCGTGGCCGGCTGAACCAACACGAGAGTACATCCGGCGTCATTGCTGACCACGCTGTGATGCCGGACGACGACTACTACTACGATAGGTTGCCGGTGGTCACAGGCCCCGAGTCATCCGAGACAACCATCGGGTCGCTCGGCGGCAGTAATCGCGGCTACGTTATGCCCGACGACCCAAACGCCGCCTCCCGGCAGAAGAGTCCGCTCCAGCTGGGACGCGGTCCTATCTGCCAGCAATGCCATGAGGACGCGCGCAAGGTGGGTCCGGAGTCACGTGGTACGACACCCACCCTCGCCGCCGATCAGGAATTCAAGGTCACGCAGCCTGCGGGCGGCAGTCCCGCAGACAACCCTCGCTTTCAGGTCTTCCCGCACGAAAGCGACGTTGAGAGCTTCCTCGTCCGAGCGCCGACGCCAACGGATCCTTACCAGCCATGCCTCGCGTGTCATGCGCTGAAGCACGACGTCCCCGCTGCCTACGAGGAGTGCGTGCTTTGTCATGACGGCGATGCGATAGACATTCATGAGGCGTCCGAGCCGGGATGCGACGCGTGTCATGCCGCGGAGATACCGACCTTCGACTGTGGCGCCTGCCACCCCGACAGACTTGAGCCTCACGGTGCGATACCTGAGCTGCATACGGTGGGAACGCCGTGTGCCACCTCCGGATGCCACGATGTGAGCGTCGCGGTGATTCACGAGGTCCCGGGTTGCTCGGCTTGCCACTCCGCCGGTGTCACGCCGTCCCTCGTGTGCTCCAACTGCCACTCCGGCAATATGCATCCCCTCGCTGATCACTCCAGCACCGTCACGTGCGACTCTTGTCACAGCACTGCCGACCTCGTCTCCATTCACGGGGACGACTGCTC
>DATHUB010000091.1:0-14557 GCA_035462695.1 Coriobacteriia bacterium
TGGCACACACTGTGAGGCGACCCGGCTCAGGCATCTGGCCCCTGTGCGGGCGGCGCCGGCGGTGCGGGCGGTGAGGGAACCGCAGGTGGTGGAGCCGGCTCAGGCGTCGCTATCGGCGCGGCGGGGGGCTGCGGCGGCTCGCGATAGCCGGAGGTCGGCGGGTACGGCTGCGGGTAGTCGCGGGGCGCGAGCCCGTCGTACGCGTCAGGAGCCATTCCGACGACTTGGCGGAAGAACAGGGTCCACAGCGACGATGTGAACGTCCCCCACACGGCGTTGTAGAACAGCCCAACCGCCGTCATCACCAGGACGCCGACACCCAGGGGCGCGATCATCGTCGTCCAGTCCCGGGACGCCGCGCCCACAACCATCGGTATCGCCATCGCTCCTGCGATGAGGACGAGCGGGATCGCCACAACTATCGAAGCGGCGATGTTCAGTGCACCGCTCAGCAGGTACATCAGAGCGGAGTCCTTGAACCGGTTACGGAAGAAGTGCCACGAGTTCCTTGCTGCTTCGACCGCGCCCTGCCCTCCGAGCATCACGTAGCGCAATGCGACCAGGTACATGATGCCGAGAACGAACGAGAGGACCAGTAGAAGCGGGATGCCGACCGCGAGACCCCCGCACACGGGTCCGATGGCGCCCGCACCGGGCTCGCCTCCGGCGAAAAGCACGGCGAGCAAGGGGGCGACGATTGCGAACACGACGAGCAGCGAGACAAGGACAAGGGGGAGGTTGAGGAGCAAGCCAAGACCGACCAGCGACCAGAAGCGTCGGAAGCCGAGACTCCAGAGCTCACCGAGAGGAAGCTGGCGCCCCTCTTCGATCTCGTTCACGGCGACTACCAGCCCGCCCCGAGCAGCGATCGACAGAACAGACCATAGAATCAGCAGGGCGACGAAGACGAGCGACACCGCAATGATCGCTGGAAGGAGGCGTTCGATTCCTTGCTGCACACCCCCGCCCATGCCCGATGGGCTCCAGCCAGACAGCTCACTCCAGTCCGAGCTGCTATTGGTCTGGGGTGTGCCCCCCTGGCAGCCCGATACACCTGCGAAGATGCCGAGCACCCACAGGGCCTTGTATCGCCATGTGATGTGCCACGCGCGCTTGATGAATGCACCGTAGTCCATGCATATCCCCCTCGTGTCTGGCCCCGCTATCCCAGCGTCTTGAGCTCGTATTCGCGGGTACCAAGCCCGTGCTTCTCGGCATACTCCATCGCGCGTGTACCGTCGATGCCTGAGATCGCGGTGAACTTGTCCGCCCCCTCGCCCATTCCCTCTCCCTTGGTGTTGCCGAGCCCGCGAGCCTGAACGACTAGGTCGTAGGCAGCTTGATCGATCGCGACGACGTCGGTCGATGCAAGCACTCCGATGTCAGCGACGACCGGTGCGTCGGAGAACGACCAGCAGTCACAGTCCGGCGTCACGTTCGTGATGAAGGAGAGGTAGATCACCTTACCCGCCTTGGCCGCGACGGCCCCCGCGACGTGCTCGACGATCTTCTCCTGAATGGATGCGGCGTCCGTCTTCCACGATATCGCGATGGAGTCGTTGGGGCAGGCGGCCACGCACTCGCCACAGCCGTAGCAGAGTTCGTAGTCCACCGCGGCCACGCGGTCCGGCCCTATGGTGATGGCGTTGACGGGACACCACTGCACGCATCTGCCGCAGGCATTGCACTTCTCGGCGTCCGGATGCGGCTCGAAATCGGAGTGCATTCTCTGCTTCGCCGAGCGCACGCCCAGCCCCATGCCGACGTTCTTGAGCGCTCCGCCGAACCCGGTCGCCTCATGGCCCTTCACGTGCGTGATCACGACAAGAGCGTCCGCATGCACCGCGGCCGCCCCGATGCGGACTGTGTCGAAGTGATCGTATCCCTCGATGGGCACGTCAACGCCGTCCCGCCCGTCGAGGCCATCGGCGATCATGACGGGCGCTCCCACCGTCGCGTACGAGAAGCCGTTGTGCAGCGCACATTCGAGGTGGTCGACCGCGTTGAATCGCTTGCCGCGATAGAGCGTGTTGCTGTCGGTGAGAAACGGCTTCCCGCCCGCTTCCCGAATCCGCCGGACGACCTCGCGCACGAATACCGGATGCACGAAGCCGGTGTTGCCCTCTTCGCCGAAGTGGAGCTTGACCGCGACGAGGTCGCCTTCGTCAACGGCCGCAGACAGCCCGGCACGCCCGAGAAGCGCTCCGGCCCTGGTTACGAATGACTGTTTCTTCGTCGCGCGAACAGGCGCGAAGTAGACCGTCGCCTTCTCCGTCATCGATGAAGGCCTTCCCGTGAGTCGTGTTCGTCGAATGCGAGAGAAGCGGCGCCCAGAATGCCTGCGTCGTTGCCCAGAACAGCATGGACGACCTTGACGTCCCTGCGTCCGGCGAGCGCCTCAGACTGCATGACCTCGGCTGCCCGCTCCATCACGAACGGCGCCGATTCGCCAACGCCGCCGCCGACCACGATCAGCTTCGGGTTGAGCACGTTCACGAAGCCCACGAGACCGCGGCCGAGTATCTCCCCCGCCTCGAGCAGTATGCTCCGCGCGACGTCGTCGCCTTTGCCCGCAGCGAGGATGACTGCCTCGGCTGTGATCGCACTTGCGTCTCCGCCAGCCGCCTGAAGGATCGCGCTACCCTTGTACTCCTTGGCGGCTTCGACTCCTTTGGCCGCGATCGCGGGGCGGCCGAGAAACGACTCGAGATGTCCCCTGCCACCACATGGGCACGGCGGTCCGTCGAGGTCGATGACGACATGTCCGATCTCGCCACCCATGCCTCGGCTCCCCCTATACGGCTCCCCGTTCACGAAGAGGCCCCCGCCTACGCCAGTGCCGAGCGTGATCATCAAGAAGTCGCGAGCGCCCTTGGCGGCTCCGTAACGGGCCTCTCCGTAGGCCGCGAGATTGCCGTCGTTATCGATCGTCACCTCGTGCTTGGTGCGCGACATCACTAGCGAGCGCACATCCACTCCGGCGAGCGGCAGGTTCGTGCAGAACTCGACGGACTGCTTCAGGAAGTCGATCTGCGCCGGAAGGCCGATTCCAATACCGGAGGTCTCGGCTGGCTGAATCCCCACCGATACTTCTTCGATCAGGTCGATGATCGTGTCGACAACCGCAAACGGGCCGGAGTGCGGGGTGAGACGCTTGGCGTCCTTCACGATTCGGCCCTTGCGTTCAACGAGCCCAGCGGCGATTCGAGTGCCGCCGACATCCACGCCGATGGCGTAGTTCGGTCGCATTGAGAAGTCCCCTCTTCTACAGAAGGACGGTCCACCCCTTCGGCGGACCTATGAGTCAATCATACCGCTCGGGGAAGACACTCACGCGTCGACTCATACCTCGGTGATCAGTACTCCCAAACCACCCCGGTGGGCCCCTTCATCAGACCGAGTTCGCGCATGCGTGCGACCATGTCCGTTTCGTCGACGCCAAAGAGGCGCGCGAGGTAGCGATGGTCGTTGAACCAGAGACGAGCTTGATCGATGACCATCGCCGTTGGGAGCATCAGCTCTCGCGCCACGGCGTCCGCGTCGCCGTGCGGCCCGGACTGCCGAGAGTAGGTGTGTCCATCGGCGGCCAGCACCAGCAGCACATGACCGAGCATGTGAGCGAGTGCCTGCCGCCGCTCCAACTCCGGCTTCGCCCAATTGAGCACCATGACCGGCAGTCCGTCTTCGTAGACCATCGCCGAGGTGAAGAACGGCGGCAGATTCACCGCCCGGATCGGAATGCCGAACGCCTCTACGAGCACGTCAACAGGAACCGGCGGCTCAATGACAGCCAGTCGAGTGAGCGCATCAGCTGCGACGGCTCGGTAGTATGCGTCGGTTCTCAACGACACGTGGCCCCAAAAGTGGCGCGTGCTCGGGTGGTTCGTACCTTCTTTATCGGCAGTACGCGCTGGAGCCCCTCGCGTTCCTGTGAGCCAAGTCACAGGTTGTGATGTAGTGCAGCGCACGGTGACCCGATATACCAGTAAGAAGCTGGCAGGAGAGGAGGACGCGTGGAGGCGGAAAGCTTCCCGAGGGCGGAAGAGACAGTAAGACTACTGGCGGCAGCCGCTGGTGCTGCACGCCTCTACCCGCCTGCGTCCGCACTGCCCCGTGAGGCCGCCGAACGGTTTGTGGCCCGCGCCAACGAACTGACCGCGTCTGGGCCTTTGCGCTACCGCATCGACCCTCACGCGATACGCATCGGTGACGTAGCACTTGCGCCGGGCCAAGGGCAGGTCACGAGCTTTGCCGAGTCGCTGCACTCACTTCAGGTCGGTCAACTCGTGATCGCGCCCGACATGTGCCTTGCCGAGGCCGAGCAGTTCATCATGCTCTCGAACAGCGAGCCGGCAGAGATCAGGCGCTGTGGGGGCGCCCGCTCCTTCCTGGCCAACGCCAACGTGCGCCACATCGCCGTCATCGAGGTCTCTCTTCGCACGAGCGATGAGTCCGGCCTCCTGGAAATGGACCTCATGACCGCGCCGCTCGAGGAGATCGCCGACGAGGTCTCGGCTGCGACCCGGCGCTGGGCTGCCGAGGCGAAGGGCGGACCGGGCAACGACGAGATGGCCGAGGTCATAGGCCGGCTCGAGGATGCGACCCGCGCCATCGCGATCGAACGTGTCGCTGAGTCGCTCATGCGTCTCGACGAGGACACCCGTACTCGCGTGCTGGGCATGTCGCTCGCCTCTGACACGAACGGTGCCCGCATGGAGGGCATGCTGGCGGTGATTGCCCAGATGAAGCCGGCCGCCCTCGCTCGGCTACTCCGTCTCGTGGCCGCCCAAGCGCAGACCGACCCGCGGAGGATCGCCGCTGCGATGAAGCTGCCTCCCGAGACAGCCAAGGCGCTCGCGCTCATGCTTTCGCAGACCCCGGACGTCGCACCCGACTTCGGTGTCCCCGATTCGGTAAAGGCCCAAGAACTCGCTCAGGAGCTCACGCTCGAGGACGACACGCCCGAGGTCGAACGCCAGGTCGCGGTCGCGTCCCCCGCGCTCTCGGCGGGGCGCGCACTCGCGACAGCAACCGCTGTCTCTCGCGTTCGGCTCGACGCCGAGACGGTCCACGCCCTCGGCGAGGTACTGCCTGCGGCGGCTCGCGACGGCGCGTTCTCGACCGTGCGCGAGGCCCTTCGCCGACTCGATGAGATCGGTAGCGATCCCCGTCTGGCCGACGCGGTCCACTCGGCTCGCGCGAGCCTCTCGGTTCCCGATGTCCTGCACGATGTGTGTCGCGCACCACAGACCGACGCTGACGCCGCCATCGCCGGCGAGATCATTCACGCCGCCGGGCCGGTCGGCGCCGAGGCGCTGCTTGACGTCTATATCCGCATGGCTGAACCGCAGCGTTCGCTCTTGCGCCCGGTCCTGAGGGGCACGAGCGAGTCCGTACTCGGTGTCGCTCGCTCGAAGCTCCGTACTGCCGAGCCGGCGGTGGCCATGGCGATCGTTCGAGCTCTCTCGGTGCTTGGCGACCGGCGCGCCGTCGCTGTCATCTCCGATACCCTCGAGACCAGCCTCGACGAGCAGGTGCGATTCGCCGCGGTGCAGTCATTGGCGCGCATACCGATCCCGGAGGCGACCCAAGCACTCATCCGGGTACTCGGCCATCGCGAGGTAGAGACGCAGCGCTGCGCGGTCCGAGAGCTCGGGAGAATCCGAGCGGCCTCCGCAGTGCCCGCCCTAACGCGTACCTTTGACGACGTAAGCGTTCTCGCGAAGAGCTACGAGATGCGCAAAGAGATCATCAGCGCACTCGGCATGATTGCGACACCGGACGCACTCAAGGCCCTGCATAAGTTCGCAACGCGTATGGGCTTTGGCAGGAAGAGCAGAGAGCTGAAGCGGCTGGCGAACGAAGCCATCCGAGCCGCCGAGAAGAACGAGGAGTCGATGAACCGTGAGTGACGCACCGTACCGTCCCGAGAACGATGGCCCGCTCGCCTCTCCTGAGGAGATGGCGACCGAGACGGCCGCCGGTGGTGGCCCTACGCTGATAGCGGTGCAGGCCCCGTTTGCCACCCCGGAGAAGCTCGAACGTGCGCGCGAACTCGTCCGAACGCTCGCCGTGGCCCACACCAACTCGGCGCTGTATCCGACAACTCATCCATTGGTAGCGCAGTCCCTCGAGGAGCTCGTTGCAGCGGTGACGGCGCTCGCGGTCTCCGGCTTCCTGTCGGTCTCGGTGAACATCTACAAAGGCACCCTCTTCGTCGAGAACCAGGTGTTTCCCGAGGAGAGTGTCACCTACCGAAAGCTGATCGAGGAGCTGCTCGCCAGGGGCATCTCGGCAGTCACCTTCAGCGACGGGCTGAGCGTCGGGGAGGCCGGTTCGCTCGTTGAGCTGCTGAGCGAGACGAGAATCACGGACGCCGAGGCCGCCCGCGACTACCTGGATGCTCGCAGCGTCCGCAACATCGCCGTCGCAGAGACGACGATGCTGGAGGACAGCGGCGATGAGGAGCGCAATCGCGAGGTGCGCGCTCGGGCGCGAGAGAGCTATGACGCCGGCGTGGGTGCGATGCGCGACATCGAAACGCAGGCGAAGCTCGGCAAGACGATGGAGGTCGGAGCGCTCCACCGCGTGGTCGAGTCGCTTCTCGACAACCTGTTGCAGGATCCTGCGGCTGTCCTCGGCCTTACCGCAATCAAGGGACACGACGACTACACGCTCAATCACTCGATCAACGTCTGCATCCTGTCGCTGTCACTCGGCTCAGCAGTGGGCCTATCCGCCGACGATCTTCGTTCGCTGGGACTCGCGGCGCTGCTGTACGACATCGGAAAGGTACGCATCTCCGAGGAGATACTCGGCAAGGCGGGTCCGCTGACCGCTGAAGAGTGGCAGCTCGTGAAGCGCCACACCGAAGAGGGAGCGGATCTTCTCAAGCGCCTCCAACTCGCCGACAAGATGCCGATGATCGTCGCCTTCGAACACCACCAGCGCCACGATCTCATGGGCTATCCCGACGCCGTGAACGGAAGCGAACAGCATCTGTTCAGCAAGATCGTCGCGGTGTGCGATGCCTACGACGCAATGACGACGATGCGCCCCTTCCGCCGCGAAATCCGGCCGGACAAGGCGCTCTCGGTACTCATGCAGGGTCGAGGCAAGGCTTACGACCCCGGCGTCACGAAGGCCCTCGTCGCTATGCTCGGAATCTATCCGATGGGCGCGGTCGTCTTGCTCGATGACGGCACGACGGCTGTCGTCTACCGGGTGAACAACGACGATCTGCTGCACCCGCGCGTCAAGGTGCTCGCCGATTCGTCCGGGCGCTGGTTCGAGCAGCCCGAGATCCTCGACCTGCGCCTCGTCGACGTGAACACAGGCGATGCCCTTCACTCGATAGCGGAGTGCGTGCCAGCGGCTGATGCCGGAGTCGACGACGTCTGGCAGTACCTGTAGTCCCGCTGGCTATTCGCCCGAGCGTACGAAAAGGGGCGCCCCTCAGGGCGCCCCTTCTGATAGCGGCAGTGACCCCGTACCGCTACCGAGGAGCCTAGAGCCGGGCCGTGCGAGACGTTGAACGGACGCCGCGCGGACTCCTCAGCGAGAGTATCGGCAGTTGTAGGACGCCCGATTAGTCGGCGCGAATGCCCCATTTCTTGCCTCGGTGATGATTCGGGCACCCTTTTCGCGTGATACCGATCACACTACCCGGCTTTCGCGCTGAAGGCCGACACTCCCCGGTCCGATAACCTCCATAGAACGCGCGAACCGGTTCACGTCCCCCGTACCCGCACGAGGAGCAACCACATGACTCGCCGAACGACATCACGCATCGCCTCGTTGGGGCTGCTGCTCGCCCTCTTCCTGCTGCTCGGCTCAGGCCGGGCGCTGGCGTGGGAGAACGGCGGCAACGAGAACAACGGGTTCGGCACGCATGACTGGATCCTCGATAACGCGATCACGATGGCGGGGGAAGAAGGCGACTGGGTCGACTGGAAGACCGCGATGCTGGCGACGGACGATCCCGACAGCTACAACTGGAGCATCACGTACCATCTGTACTACGAGAGCGGCAGCCGTCGCGGGGCGCCTCAAGAGGTGGCCAGCCTGTACTACAAGGCGGTGCGGGCCTACCAAGCGGGTGACCGTCAGAAGGCGAGCCTCTATGTAGGCAGGCTCTCTCACTACTACGCGGACATCTGCCAGCCATTCCACAGCACCAAGACGGCGCTCAAGTACAAGACCACGACCCCCAGCTACCACAAACAGTACGAGCAAGGTGTCGGTCCGTACCTCCGCCATCCGGGCGATAGGCCGTCTTGGCTGACCCCGCGCGAGCGCAAAGAAGTGACGAGCGTTCGCGACAAGACTATCGCGGCCGCCCGCTACGCCCGCGGCAAGTTCCCGACGCTCATCGCCGACTTCAAGGTCAACAAGCGGGTGACCTCGAAGGTCACCTCCGGCGTGACTCACGACGTACTCAGTCGCGCATCGAACGACTTGGCGGACCTCATCGCTGCCATTCCTGCGCAGCAGGGGGTCGCCTACGCACCCGCGACTCTCCGAGTCAGCATGTACCGCCAGTTCCCCGCACAGAACGCCGGCACTCGTGCCGACGTCTACTGCCTGGACGAAGACGGGGCGCCGATGGAGGGCGTCAAAGTCGTCTTCAAATGGTCCCTGAAGAGCGGGACCAAGTACACTGCCGCCTATACCGACTCCAACGGCTATGCGTACTACTGGCTGAACGTCGGCTCGTCTCCGCTCATGAGGCAGACGACGGTGACCGCGCGGGCAACCTCCAGCGGACAGACCACTTCGGCCTCGACCTGGTTCATGGCGACACCGAAGCTGGACGCCGGCTCTGACGGGATCAAGACCACACTCTCCTCCTACGCCCCGTACCAGAACGCCGACGTGACTGCGCGAACCGCCGTGCACGACCTGTCCGGCCGTCCTGTTGTGGGCCTGCCGGTGACGTTCACCTGGGCGTTCAACACGGGTACGGTCACCTATCACACGGTCACGGATTCGTCAGGCATCGCTCGGCACACGTCCAACATCGGCACTGCCGAGAAGGGCAATCGAGTGTACGTGCGAGCACAGGTGCAGTCGGCTGGGATCAATCGCAGCTCGACTTCATCGTTCGTGCCGAGGTAGGCCTTTCGGCCGCTAGCTGGTCGGCGGCACCGAAAGCGGATCGCCGAAGTAGCGCCAGTGCAGCATCCAGAACGACAGGTTGCCGTGCAGGTGGGGCGTGTACTTGTACAGCCCGTACGTAGCGGCGTTCGAAGGAATCACCACGCTGCCGTCGATCTTGAGCTCGGCCCCGTCCTCCCACCTGTCCGCATTGTTGTTGAGACTCTTCGTCCCGTACCAGATCTGGTTGCCGAAGCCTTGGTACTTGGTCAGCGTGCGGCTGTCCATCTTGCCGCAGCCCATCGCCCAGTCGTAGGCACGCTGCGCTGGCTGGGCTTGGCTAAGCAGTGACTGTTCCTTCTGCAACGTCACCAGAATGACTTGCGGATTCACCGACCACTTCGAGGCGGCTTCCGCGATCATCTCCGCGGCGCTCTTGGTCTTGCCTTCATGATCCGGTGCACGGTAGTACTTGAGGGTGCCCGGCTGCTGGTTCAAGAACCGCTGTATGTCCGCGACGTCCATAGACGCCACGTTCCGAAAGCGCTGTTGCGAGATGATCGTATCCGGGGTGAACTGAGTCTCAGGCGCTGAGCCCCCGCCAAATGACTGAACGGTTGACTGGATACGCATGAGGCGTGCGATGTCCTCGCCGATCGTGTCCGCCTTGGCCTGTTGAGCAGCCATGTCGCTTTCGATGCGCGAACGCTGCTCATCTGCCGAGAGCTGCAGCTCCGCGAGCAGGCTCGCACGTTCGTTGAGGCTCTGCTGCAGCCACAGACTCTCTTGACGCTGCATTCGAACGCGATCGATCAGCTGCGTGTCGTGACGTCCAGCCGCGACGAGATAGCTCATGTGGTCCATGAGTTCCGGAATCGAGTCGGCGCTGAACAGTATCTCCATCATTCCGAGGCGGTCGCTCCGATAGAGCTGTACGGCCCGCTGGACGAGCGCCCGCTCGGCGGCCTTGAGCGACGCGTCCTGCTCGGCAATCTCTGTGGTGACCTCTTGGATGTCCTGTTCCGTCTGGAGGAGGCGTCGCCCGGTCGACACGTACTTGTCGAGCTGAGCGGCAAGATCCTCGCGCATGCGCTCGAGATCGGCCAGAGCCGCCTTCTTCTCGGACTTCTTGATCTCGACGGCGGAGGAACTGTTGGTCGAGCTTGCTGGGGCGGCGACAGCTGTGGCCGCACCGGTGAGTAGCACGCTCACCAGCGCAGCACCAAGCACGATCTCTGTCGCAGCGCGCCTCACAGTGCCTCCCGTCTTCATTTCCCTCCACTGTGAGTGGAAACCTTTGCCAATGGCGCCCCACAAGATATCACTCGTGGGTCTCCCTCTGTGTATCGACCTGCGGCGAAGGAGCCTGAAGCTATGGCGGCCTGCTAGGCGGCGGGCAGCGAGAAGCCGAGTACGGTGCCGCGCCCGACCTCACTCTCCGCGAACACCTCGCCGCCGTGATCTCTCACGATGCTGCGCGAAATGGCAAGCCCCAGACCGGCGCCGCCAGTTTGAGACGCGCGGGACGCATCGGCGCGATAGAACCGCTCGAAGATGTGCGGCAAGTCCTCGGCCGAAATGCCCTCGCCAGTGTCGCTCACTCGAATGGTGGCGCGACCATCGAGGTGTTCAAGCTCCAGGGTTATGGACCCGTCACGGGTATGACGCGCCGCATTCGAAAGCAGGTTGCGGACGACCTGAGCAAGCCGTCGCTCATCCCCCTCGACCAACACCGGCGCCGAGCCAAGAGCAACGTGCAGCTTCACTCCGGTGTGGAGCAACGGCCTGGCGTGTTCGGCTTCTCGGCTGAGCACGTCAGACAGGTCAAGCTGGCGCATGTCGTACCTAAGTCGCCCCGCCTCCGCGACCGCGAGCTCCTGCAGGTCATCGATGAGTAGGGACAGGTGCTGAAGGTCGTCGACCAGCGAATCCAGCCGAGCCTCGTTCACCGGGATGATCCCGTCGGACATCCCCTCCGCTTGGGCGCGTGCCGCCGCAAGTGGATTTCGCAGCTCGTGAGCGACATCCGCGACCATCTTGCGCCGCAACTCCTCGGCACCCTCGAGCGAGTCGGCCATGCGGTTGAACGCATCGCCAAGGGCGGCCACTTCGTGCGGCCCCTCGACTTCGACTCGATGCGACAGGTCACCCTCAGCGATGACCTCCGCCGCGGATTCGAGGCGTTTCAGCGGGCTGTTCAGGTACGCCGCCAGAAGAAGGGCGACGACCGCGGCGATTGCAATAGCCAGGAGTGCTGCACCAATAACGCTGCGATCCACGCTCGCGACGAATGCCTGCTCGGCCGAGCCAAGCATCATCCGGCCCAGTCCCCTGCCCTGCATCATCCCGGGGCGTGTTCCGAGCGAGGCGAGGTACCGATCGAAGGCGTTGGAGAGCGCGGTTCGAGCGAAGAACCCCACGATAAGAGCCGTCACCAAGGAGACGCCAAACATCGAGAGGAAGACTTGGAGTCCCAGACTAAGACGTCGCATCTCAGTCCTCCAGCTTGTAGCCGACACCGAAGACCGTGCGGATGTAGCGTTGGCTCTTCGAGTCGACACCCAGCTTGCGCCGTATGTTCTTCACGTGGGCGTCGATAGTACGCTCGTAGCCGTCGAACGCATCACCCGAGGCAGCCTCCAACAACTGCAGACGCGAGTACACACGTCCCGGATGGAGCGCCAGAGTGAGCAGGATGTCGAACTCCGTGCGCGTCAGCTCCACCGGTGCGCCGTCGATCGAAACCTCTCTTCGGGAGGGATCGATCGTCAAGTCGCCAATTCTCACCGGCGTTTCGTCAGTTGAATCGCGCGTGCATCGACGCAGGACAGCTTTGACTCGCGCGACGACTTCCCTCGGCGAGAACGGCTTGGTGATGTAGTCATCGGCTCCAAGTTCGAGACCGACCAGGCGATCGACCTCATCGCCGCGTGCGGTCACCAAGATGACCGGTATGCCTTGGGCCTGAAACTTCCGAGTCAGCTCGAGGCCATCGATTCCCGGGAGCATGACATCGAGCAGCACGAGATCCGGCCGCTTCTCGGCAACGCGATCCACGGCACTCGATCCGTCGAAGGCCGTCATCGTGGCGTAGCCGGAAGCCGAAAGGTACTCGGCGAGCACCTCGACGATCTTCTCGTTGTCGTCAACGACCAGAACAGTGGTCATGCAGGCCTCCTACGCCGGCTCGTCGCCAGTATCCCACTCGCGGACGAGCATGCACACGCGAAGGCGGGACGACTCGCTCGAGCCGCCCCGCCCCGGAAAGAACGCCGTCGCTACTGGCTGACAGTGCCCTGCGTGCAGGCGCCACCGCAGCCGCCCGCACCCTGACCGCCACCGGCACCGCGCCCGGCACCGCCGCGACCGCCACGACCCATGCCCTGGCCGCCGCCGGTGCAACCTTCAGTCGTGGAGTCAACGCGCTCGGATAGACGTGCGTCCATGTTGGCAAGAGCGTCGTCGGCCTGCTCCTGCGTGATGGAACCGTCCTTCACGCGAGCATCAAGGACCTCCTTGCGCACCTTGAGCGCCTCATCGACGACTGCCGAGGAGTCCACGCCCTCATCGGCGGCAATGTCGCTGAACGACTCTCCCGCTGCGCGCTTCGCCTGAACGTCTGCTACCTCGAGCCCGGTCAGATCTGCCACGACGTCTGCGAGCCGGCCGCCAGCGTCGCGCATTGCGCCGCCAAGGCGAAGACCGAGTCCGTTACACGCTGCGACCACACTGTTGGTAGTGCCTGAGCTGCCGTCATTCGTGGCGGCGAAGCCGCCGACTACGTTGCCGAGAACGAGACCCAGAACGAGCATCGCCGCGAGCAATGGGGCTGTCTTGCGAGTATTCATGTTGCCTGCTCCTCTCGAAGAACCATTCGTACTTCCACTAGTGACTATCCGCCGAACATTTGAACGCCTGATGAACGCCGTAGGCTGGGTTCGTGAAGGCTTCACTGGGCAGGGAGCTGCTCACCGACCCACACTCGCACGTCATCGGGCGAGAATCCGTACGTGTCCTTGATGTCTTTCATGGGCTGTCCGAGATCACCCTCAGGCACAGCCCACCGCTCCACGAAGGAGCTCTCAGGGATTCCTGTGGCCGCTGCGATCTCGCGCATCGACATGTAGCCCTTGATCGCGGCTACGTCGAAACCGTCGGCCGCAGCTGTCGGGGACTGGTCGATGGCCTCGGCAAGTGTCGGCATCCTCCAGTCGAAGGTGCCCGCGGCAGTGGTCACAACGATAACGAGCGCGAGAGCACCGACCGTTACGCCGGTGGCCAGCGCCGGGGTCAGGCGACGAGAGCCCCTCGACACTTCGAGGGCGCCACTGACCGGACACGAGTTCACACACTCGTTGCACGAGATGCATTCGCTCGACGTAACGGTGTCAGCGGTGGCAACCGGTACGTTCATCGGGCACGCCTTGTCGCAGACACCGCAGCTGATGCATGCGTCGGCGTCGCGTCGGATGCCGAGCATGCTCACTTTCGAGAAGATGCCGAGAAACGCGCCCATCGGACAGAGGTACTTGCAGAAGAAGCGCTCGTAGACGAGCGAACCGACCAGCGAGACACCGAGAACGGCCACGCCGATGCCGAACTCAGCCAGCAGCTCCGCGGAGCTGATGTGCGCCCACGCGGCCCAAGGGTCGTACGGGCGAATGACGAGTGCCGCGGCCTGCCAAGTCCACAGCGCGAAGAACACGAGGATCACGTACTTCAGCCAGCGTGCGGGGCGGTCGATGGCCTCGGGAACCTGGGGTCGACGCTTGAACAGTTTCCCTCCAAGCGCACCAAAGATGCCTTGGAGCGCTCCGAGCGGGCAGATCTGGCCGCAGAAGGACCTACGCATCACGAGCGCGATGCCGACGGATCCGAACAGCAGCAACAAGGAGCTAATGGCCGTCTTCTCGATAAACCCGGCCCCTGAGATGAATCCGTACAGAGACTCCAGTCCGCCAAAGGGACAAAGCGCGTCCACCGTCACGGGCTTGCCAAAACCGTTCACGTTCTGGTGGGCGTAGGTGATCGCTGTCATTCCGACCAGAACAACACCGAGAATGCTCCAGCGTATCCAGCGGTTCCGCGTCTGTGCCACGCGGTTCGAACGCTCGTACGACACCTGATTCTCCTTCCGAGGGTAAGGCGATCCAGCACTCGATCGCATACCTCGAAGGGTATTAACCAACTGTGAATACCGGGTGAACGCCGCAAGCGTAAGCTTCGAATTCGGGCGGCGCGTGCGGGCGATGCGAGGGTGAGGCGCCTTCCGCTATTCGGTGGCCTCGCTTTCAAGGAGAGCCTTCTTGCGCTCGACCCCCCACTTGTAGCCCCCGAGACCTCCGTCGCCTCGCACAACTCGATGACACGGTATGGCCACAGAAATGTGGTTGCTCGCGCATGCGCTCGCTACAGCGCGCGCCGCCTTGGGCGAACCGATGGCACGAGCGACTTCGGTGTA
>DATHUB010000092.1:0-3130 GCA_035462695.1 Coriobacteriia bacterium
AGGAAGCATCGGCGGACGCGACGAGCTTCTTGTTCGCCCTGCCGAGAAGATCGCGAAAGAGGCGGGCGCTCGCCCAGTCGGGCACGACTCCAAGTCCGGTCTCGTTCGTCACGATGATCGTGTCGCCTCTACGCGCCGCCAGGCTCTTCACGACTTCCGCGAAGGAAGCTCCGACCGCCTCGGCGTACCCCTCAGGGAGCTCAACCGCCCCCGCACCGCCCAGTCCCGATCCGGACTGCGAGGGCCACTCGGACTCCATGACCAGACCGAGAAGCGTCCCAAGGCAGTCGACGACCAAGAGTTGGTCGTCGGAGACCGTGGACTGCCAGGCACCGGGCTGGGCCACCTCGAGAGTCTCGAACTCCGCCGGCCGCTCTGCCTGATGCTGCTCGATTCGCGTGGCCATCTCCGCGTCTGAGTCCCGGCCGAAGACGGCGACAACCACGCGTACGCCCTCCTCGCTCCTCGATAGCGCGAGCTGCTGGGCTGCGGACGACTTACCGCTGCGCGCGCCTCCGGTGATCACGACGAGCGACATGTCACTCCCCTTCCATGCCGGCGGCAGATCTTAGCCCGGCGAGTTCGTCTTCCGTCAGATAGCGCCACTCTCCGGGGGCCAGGTCCCCGATCTCGACGGCGCCGAAGCTCGTGCGCTCCAGCTCGAGAACGGGATGGCCCACCGACGAGAACATGCGGCGAACCTGCCGCTTGCGACCCTCCGAGATCGTGATTCGCATCTGCGTCGCACCTTCGCTCCAAGACACCTCTTCTACCTCAGCGGGGCTCGTCAGCCCATCGTCGAGTTGCACGCCGTTTCGTAGCTGGTCGCACTCCTTCGAAGTGGGGACTCCGTCGACGAGTGCGAGGTACGTCTTGGGCACCTTCCACCTCGGGTGAAGAATGCGGTGCGCAAGCTCGCCATCGGTCGTGAACAGCAGGAGCCCCGTCGTGTCGGCGTCAAGTCGGCCAACCGGGAAGAGACCGGGGTGCGCCGCTGTCGGAACGAGAGCCGCAACAGTCGGACGCCGTTGGGGGTCGCTCATCGTGGTCACGACTGCGCGAGGCTTGTGGAGGATCAGGTAGACGCACCCCGTGCCGAGCGAGACCGGCTTGCCGTCGACAGTGACGTCGTCGGTCCGGGGATCCACCTTCGTGCCCAGCTCTGTGGCGACCTGGCCGTTGACCGTGACACGTCCGGCGGTCATCAGGTCCTCGCTGCCACGGCGTGACGCCACGCCGGCCCGCGCCAAGAACTTCTGGAGCCTCATGGGAACGACGCGCTGGCTGTCAGAGTCTGAGGTCATCGTGCTAGTCGATGATCTCGAGATCGTTTTCGTCCTCTTCCACGTCCACTCCCGCCTGCGACGGCGTGGCGCCGCCGGAAAGCCGGTCCCGAATGCCCTGCGCGGTGTCGGTGTCCGGCGCGAACTCCTCGAGAGGAGGCAACTCCGAGATGTCCTTCAGGCCGAACTTCTCCAGGAAGGTTCGCGTTGTCCCGTAGAGGATCGCGTTCCCCTGGTTCTTGTCCCGGCCCACCTCGCGCACGAGGCCCTTCTCGATGAGCGATGACACAACGCCCTCCGAGTTCACACCACGGACCGCGTTGATTCCCGCCCGAGTCACCGGCTGGTGGTACGCCACCACGGCGAGGGCCTCAAGAGCCGCCTGAGAGAGCCGGCGCGTGTCCCACGACAGGACGTACTGTTCGATCACGTCGTGGTGCGCCGGATGGGTGTAGAGTCGCCACCCGCCGGAGACCTCTCGCAGCTGAAATCCTCGCTCGCCCGCCCGATACTCCTCGGCAAGCGCCGCGAGAACGCTTTCGACCTCTCCCGGCGCCGCCTCGAGCACGCGGGCGAGGCGCGCGGCAGACACGGGTTCGTCGCTTACGAACAGCAGGGCCTCGATCGCCCCGGTCAGCTGCGATGCAGCCTCACTCATCGTAATCCTCCTCTGACGCGCCACGCTCGGCGGCCTCTGCTTCGCTCAGGTGTGTGACGACGATGTCCCCGAAAGAGTCCTCCTGCACCACGTCAACCAGCCCCCGTTTGTACAGCTCGAGGATCGCGAGGAACGTGACGACGATGACCTCCGGAGTGGCGTCGGCGCCAACGATCTCGGAGAAGGTCGCGCGCTTGGTACGAGCGATATGGCGTCGAACGCTCTCGGCATGCAGCTCGAGTGAGATGGGCATGCTGGCGACGTGCTCGGCCTCCAGCAAGAAGACCTCACGCTTGTGAGCTAGGTCGGCGCATATCACGGCCAGACCTCTCAGCGTGATTCCCTCGAGGTAGTCCGGCATCAGGCCGAGGAACTCGTGCTCCAATCCGGCTTGCCGAGGATGCATGTGTCCCTCGGACTGCATGCGTGCCGAGAGCTCCGCCGCGATGTTCTTGAACTGCTTGTACGCAAGGAGTCGGGCAACGAGGATGTCGCGCGCCTCCTCGGGAGAGAGGTCGTCCAGCTCGTCGCCGACGTAGACCTCTGCCTTGGGCAGAAGCGACGAGGCCTTGATCTCGAGCAGCGTTGCGGCGAGGAGCAAGAACTCGCTGGCGACGTCGAGATCGAGCTCCGCCATGCGGTCGATGTGCTCGAGGTACTGGTCCGAGACCTCGGCTATCGATATCGCAGAGACATCGAGCTTCTGACGGCTGACCAGGTGCAGTAGCAGGTCGAAAGGACCCTCGAAGACGTCTGTCTTGATCGTGTAGCCCACGCTGGCCGGCTACCCTGCGTCCGGCGTGGTGTCGTCGGCCACATCGAGGAACGACGGGTGCGACTCTGCGCGCTGGAAGTTCGGGTCCCGGGGGCCGACGTGTGCCGATAGGTCCGTGCGCGGCTCCAGCCCGATCAGCTCACGGCAGGTAGCGACGACGCCGCTGGTGACCGGCTTGGCCTTGGCGGCGCCACCGGTGAGCACCTTCGCCGCAAATCCAGGAATGGCTTCGAGTTCAGCGCGCTTGGCCTGAAACGGTGCGAGGTACGCGACGAGATCGTCGACAAGCTGCTTCTTGTGCGCGACACAGCCGCAGTCCGCCACTCGGCAGCAGCGGTCCCACTCGGCGATCTCGCCCGCGGGGGCGATCAGCTTGTGCACCTGATGCAGCGGGCAGATGTCCGGATCGCCCGG
>DATHUB010000093.1:0-8099 GCA_035462695.1 Coriobacteriia bacterium
TTCCACCCCGGCGACAACGTCGGTCGCGGTGGCGATGACACGCTGTTCGCCATGTGCCCCGGAACCGTCGAGTTCACTCGCGGTCTGAAGCGCAAGGTGCACGTGCGACCGCTCGAGGCCTAGCAGGCCTTTCAAGCGAACGCGACTTGAGCGAGCCCTCCGCCGACATGCCTGGCGGGGGGCTCTTCGCATATCATGACGGCGGGTACGAGGCCGTGAAGGAGGTGGGCCAAGGTGTTTCTGGATCAGGTGAAGATCAACGTCAAAGGTGGTAACGGCGGTGCTGGATGCATGTCGTTTCGCCGGGAGGCCCATGTCCCGAAGGGCGGCCCCGACGGCGGGGACGGCGGTCGCGGCGGCAACGTCGTGCTCGAAGCCGACCCAGCCCTCTCGTCGCTGATCGACTATCGCTACAAGCGGCACTTCAAGGCCAACCGGGGTGTCCATGGAAAGGGCGCCATCCGGCACGGCGCCAGAGGGCACGACATCGTACTCAAGGTTCCGCTGGGCACGGTGGTTCGGGACTCGGAGACAGGTGAGTTTCTCGGCGACCTGACCCGTCCCGGCCAGCGGATCGTCGTTGCGGAAGGCGGCCTGGGCGGACGAGGCAACCCCCACTTCGTGACGCCGACCAAGCGCGCGCCTGCCTTCGCGGAACTCGGCGAACCGACCGAAGAGCGCTGGATCGAGCTTGAGATGAAGCTTCTCGCCGACGCCGCTCTCGTGGGCATGCCGAGCGTGGGCAAGTCGTCGCTTATCGCTCGCATGTCGGCCGCTCGGCCCAAGATAGCGGACTATCCGTTCACCACGCTCGTCCCGAATCTGGGCGTCGTGAAAGCGGGAGACAGAAGCTTCGTCGTGGCTGACGTTCCTGGCCTCATCGAAGGAGCGAGTGAAGGGAAGGGCCTCGGCCACGAGTTCCTGCGTCACATCGAGCGGAGCGCCCTGATCATCCACGTGGTGGATCTCACGGGCAGTTACGAGTCGCGAGATGTCGTGGAGGATTACGAGATCATCAACAACGAACTCGAACTCCACGCCGCTGAGTTGGCCGAGCGCCCGCAGATCGTCGTGGGCAACAAGGTCGACGTGGTGGGCGTGGAGGCGGCTGATGAACGTCTGAGAGAACGCGCCGAAGCAGACGGCCGGCTCTACTTCGCCGTGTCAGCCGTGAGTGGCGAGGGCATCGACTCCATGATTCGTTCGGTCGCCGAGAAGGTCTTCGAGCTTCGCTTGCAGGCGGCTCCCGAGCCTGTGTTCGACCAGGTCTGGGCCCACGATCGTAAGCGGGACCGCGAGTTCAAGGTGCGCAACCTCGGCGGTGATGTGTTCGCGGTCGAAGGCAGGGGCGTCGAGCGCATGGTCATCACGACCGAGTGGGAGAACGAGGAAGCCGTCGCCTTCCTGCAGATTCGGCTTGCGAAGGCGGGCGTCGAGACAGCACTTCTCGAGGCCGGTGCACGCGACGGAGACGAAATACGTATCGCCGGACGCGGTTTTGAGTTCGACTCGGGCGTCGCGAGGGATCCCGATGTGGCGTTTGTCGAGGAGGAGCCGAAGGACCTGCACGACGAGGAGGGGCAGTGAATGCCAGGCGCATAGTTGTGAAGGTCGGCTCCTCGACGCTTGCCGCAGCCGACGGCGGTTTCGACCACGAGTACGTTCGCGGGCTCGTCGGCCAGCTCGCACAGCTCAAAGCGAACGGCGACTGCCCGGTCCTAGTGTCCAGCGGCGCCATAGCGGCAGGACTGGCCCGTCTCGGCATGACGGAGCGTCCGAGCGACATGCCTTCGCTGCAGGCGGCCGCCTCTGTCGGCCAGGTCGCGCTGATCGAGGCCTATGCCGCACTCTTCGCCGAGCACGGCATCGCGATCGGGCAGGTGCTTCTGACCCGGCACGACACCGGTCACCGTGAGTCCTTCCTCCACGCTAGAGATACGTTCGAGCGGCTCTTGGCCCTGGGCGCGGTGCCGGTTGTGAACGAGAACGACACGGTCGCGGTCGAGGAGATCAAGTTCGGTGACAACGACACGCTGGCCGCGCTCGTCGCGACCATGGTCGGCGCCGACCTCGTGGTGCTGCTCTCGGATATCGAGGGACTCTACGACGCCGACCCGCGGCTCGAAGTGAGCGCGAATCTGGTCAGTCAGGTCGACGAGTGGACGCAGGGACTGATGGATGCGGCCGGCGGTGCGGGTAGCGACGTCGGCAGCGGCGGCATGGTGACCAAGGTGGAGGCGGCCCGGGTCTTGATGCGGGCGGGCATTCCCATGGTGCTGTGCGACGGTCGCCGCGAGAACGTGATTCTCGACGCGGCAGCGGGACGACCGGCCGGGACGATGTTCTCGGCGGGCGAGGGAACGTTGGGCGCGAAGAAGCTTTGGATCGCGCTCGGGCGCAACGCTGCGGGCGAGATCGTGATCGATGCGGGCGCAAAGAGGGCGATCACGGAGCGTCAGAGCTCGCTTCTGCCCGCCGGGGTCGTATCCGTCACCGGCTCTTTCGAAGCGGGTGATGCGGTAGTATTGAAGGACCTTTCAGGCACGATCGTGGCCCGGGGTCTCTCTGAGGTCTCAGCGGCCGATATCGACCTGGTCAAAGGGATGAAGACGAGCGAGATTGCGACCGCTTATCCGAAGATGTCAGGCAAAGAGGTCGTTCATCGGGACCGGCTGGCGATTCTGTAGCCGACACCAGACAGGAAGGGCGTCAAAGATGTCGCAGGTTCTGCGCCTTGCCGAGCAGGCACGTGAAGCCGCGATGCTGCTCGGCGTCACTTCCACCGTCGAGCGCAATCGTGCTCTGCTCGCCATGTCTCACGCCCTTACCACGAGGCAGGACGAGATTCTCTCGGCGAACCTGGTGGACATGGATGCCGCTCGTGCCAAAGGAGTCGCCGCGGGTCTGCTGGATCGTCTGGAGCTGACTCCTCCCCGGTTGAAGTCGATTGCCGAAGCCTTGAAGTCGCTCGCCCTGCTGCCCGACCCGATCGGCGAAGTCGTCGATGGCTACACGTTGCCGAACGGCATCGAACTGCGCCAGGTTCGTGTTCCGATCGGGGTAGTCGGCATGATCTACGAGGCCCGCCCCAACGTTACGGCGGATGCGGCGGGACTGTGTCTCAAGACGGGCAACGCCGTGATTCTCCGAGGAGGCTCGCTTGCCCACCAGAGCAACCTCACGCTCGCGCGCGTGCTCTCGGATGCCGCAAGTGGGGCGGGCATGCCCGCTCACTCCATTCAGGCCATAGAGACGACAGACCACGAGGCCGCCGAGGAGCTGATGGGGCTGCACGGCTACGTCGACGTGCTCATTCCTCGCGGTGGAGCCGGCCTGATACGCAGCGTTGTCGAGAACGCGAAGGTGCCTGTGATCGAGACCGGAATCGGCAACTGTCACATCTACATTCACGAGTCTGCCGATGCTGAGATGGCGGAACGGATAGTCGTCAACGCCAAGACGCAGCGTCCGAGTGTGTGTAACGCAGCGGAGTCGCTACTCGTGGACGAGAGCATCTACGAAGAGGTCCTGCCGCACATCCTGAAGGAACTCGAGTCGAGGGGTGTCGCGCTCGTAGCAGATGAGAAGGTCCGGCGTCTCGGTGCGGTGATGCGAATAGAGCCCGCGACCGAGGACGATTGGGGCACGGAGTATCACGACCTGAAGATGAGCGTGAAGGTCGTAAGTGGACTTGCCGAGGCGATCCGCCACATCAACACGTATGGTACGAAGCACTCTGAAGCAATCGTCGCCGGTGACTACGCTGCGGCGAGACGATTTCTTCACGAGGTCGATGCCGCTGCTGTGTACGTGAATGCGTCGACTCGGTTCACGGATGGGGGAGAGTTCGGGCTTGGTGCCGAGATTGGCATCTCCACTCAGAAGCTTCATGCGAGAGGGCCCATGGGGCTGGCTGCGCTGACCTCGACTAAGTTCATGTTGATGGGTGACGGGCAGATTCGCGAGTGAGAAGCGGCGCACGACTCGGCATCATGGGCGGCACATTCGATCCGATCCATTTCGGACACCTCGTGGCAGCCGAAGAGGCCCTCGTCCAGTTCAATCTGGATCGGGTCATCTTCATGCCGACGGGACAGCCTGCGACCAAGTCGCACCTGCAGATCACACCGGCTGAGGATCGCTATCTCATGACCGTGCTTGCGACGGCCGTGAACCCTGACTTCGATGTGAGCCGTATGGAGGTCGACCGTCCCGGCCGCACCTACACCGTGGACACGCTTCGCGCTCTCAGAGACGCGTACGGGCCCGCCGCTCAGCTCTTCTTCATCACGGGCGCCGACGCAGTCTGGGAGATCGTGTCGTGGAAGGACGCGGACGAGGTAGCTGCGCTGGCGACCTTCATCGCTGCCACCCGGCCCGGCTACGACCTCGATGCGGCGAGAGCCACCCACGAGGAGACCACCTCGCGCTTTCGCATCGAGTACATGGAGGTGCCGGCCCTCGCAATCTCGTCTACGGACGTGCGTGCACGGGTGGCCGAGCGTCGTCCGATCCGCTATCTCACACCGGAACCGGTGGTGGCCTACATCGCCAAGCACCGGCTCTACCGAGGAGCCGGCTGATGGTCGGGGCGTCTTACGAGGCTATGGAGTCGGCGCTTCGGGAGCGGCTCGGAGAGGAAGCGTTCGCGCACTGCCAGGCGGTCTCGGAGACGGCTGTTCTGCTGGCAACCGTCTATGGAGTGGATAGTGAGCAGGCACGAGCCGCGGGACTCCTGCACGACTGGGACCGGGACGTCGATTCCGGTTCTCTCGTCCGTTTGGCGATGGACGCGGGGCTTGACGTTGCGCCGGTCGATCGAGTCGTCCCATATCTTCTGCACGCACGCACAGGGGCGGCTCATGTGAAGCGCGCTTTTCCGGAACTCGACGAGGAAGTCATACACGCAATCGAGCGCCATACGGTCGGACATCCTGAGATGAGTGACTTGGACAAAGTGGTCTACATCGCCGATATGATAGCTCCCGGTCGCCGCTATCCGGGCGTCGAGGAGTTACGCTCCTGCGCGGGCTCAGTCTCGTTGAGCGATCTGTTCGGCCTCTGCTACCAGCAGTCGGTCGGCCATCTTGTGAGAGAGCGCAAGCGACTGCACCCCATGACCGTCGAGGTATGGAATGCTCTGGTTGCGAGGGAGCAACGATGAGCGACCCGCGACGCACAAAGACACCACCTCCCCCTGAGGTGCCCAAGGGCTACCGCTCAACTCGCCGTGGCTCCAAGGCCCTCAAACAGGCGAAGAAGGCCGAGAAGCAGCATCGCATCGTCACAGGTGCTCAGCGCACGGGACGTACGGCCAGAAACGTGCTGATCGTCACCGTTCAGGTTCTGGCGGCGCTGACCCTTGGCGCGCTGGTGCTACTGTTCGCCGCCATGCTTATCAACCAAGCCGTCCGTTGGAACGCGCAGCGGGTTGCCTCGAAGGACTCCGCGGTTGCACAGCTCGAGCAGCGCGCGAGGGAGAACGTGGTGATCATCGGTGCGGACGGAGAGAAGGCGAGTGGCTTCCTTGCCCTGCGCGTCGATCAGAAGGGCGGACAGGTCTTCGGGATCGCTATCCCCGACGGTGCCTTTCTGGACGTGCCGGGACAGGGCTTCGAACGCATCGGCGACGCCTATCCTGCCGGTCCTGAGGTCGTAGTCTCTTCTGTCGCCAACTACCTGACCGTTCCCTTCAGAAGCTACATCGTCGTGCCGAGCAGGGTCTATCGCGATGCGATTCGTCGCCAGGTCGTGCGCGGTCTCCCTGAGGCAGCCGTAAGCTCGAATCTCAGTGACGACGAGATCGCGGCGCTCTCGGCTCAGCTCGCGAAGGTTCCGCAGAAGAACGTCGCATTGGTGCCAATGCCCGTGAAGCCCATCAAGCTGGGCGATCAGACGTACTTCGAGCCTCAAAAGGCAGAGGTCGCAGATCTTCTCAAGTCGTGGTGGGGAGTCGACCCTTCAAAGGGCGCTCAAGCTACGCGCGCTGTCATCTACAACGGTGCTGGGAAGCCGGGTATCGCGGGAGAAGCCGCTCAGCAGTTGATCAGGTCGGGTATCAGGGTCATCGACACACAGAACGCGGATTCATTCGACTACGACACCACGAAGATCATCGTCAGACGAGGGGACGTACAGCGCGGAAACAAGGTTAGAGACGTGCTTGGCGTGGGAGACGTCTCGTCGGATCCCTCGAGTCAGGATGTCACCGACTTGATCGTCATCATCGGTAAGGACTACAGGCCCGCGGCTGACGCGGCCGTGAAGAAGGAGAACTAGTGCCACTGCCATCATCAAAGGAATGGGCGGTACTTGCAGCCCGAGCCGCGAGTGACAAGCGAGCCACCGACATCGTCGCAATGGACGTTGCTGAGCTGCTCGTGGTCACTGACTACTTCGTGATCTGCACCGGCAACACCGACGTTCAGGTGAAGGCCATAGCCGATGAGGTGGAGGACCGGCTCCGAATGGAGGGCGGCATCAAGCCGATCGGCCGAGAAGGCCGTGAGGAAGGCAAATGGGTGCTGCTCGACTTCGGAGACCTGGTCATACACGTGTTCCAGCCCGGAGAGCGGGACTTTTATCGGCTGGAGAAGCTCTGGGCAGACGCACCGCGTCTCACACTGCCTGCCGACGTCACGGGCGACGAGGCGTCGTCTGGTGGTCAGGATAGCGAGCAGTGACGCAGGCGCTTAGGCGCTACTGGATTCAGATCGCCCTTGTCGCCGTGGCCGTCGTCTGGGGCGGCACGTTCGTGATGGTGAAAGACGCGATCGAGAGCTACCCCGTGTTCTCCTTTCTCGGGCTGCGGTTTCTCATCGCCGTGGTCGCTTTCGTCGTCCTGTTCCCCCGTGCGTTGCGAGGATTGACGGTGCCTCTCATTCGAGTGGGGGTGATCGCCGGTCTGTTTCTATGTGCGGGCTACGTCTTCCAGACTTGGGGTCTTGCCGGCACCACCGCCAGCAAGGCCGCTTTCATCACGGGGATGTTCGTTGTCATCACGCCGGTCATGCAGGCCGTGGTGTTGAGGCACGTGCCGAGCTGGGCGACCGCACTCGGCGTCGCCTCGGCGGTAATCGGGCTGTGGCTGTTGTCGGGGGGCTCGAGCGGAGGCTGGAACGTCGGCGACACCCTGGTGCTGCTGTGCGCCGTGGCCTACTCGGCGCATATGATCGTTCTCGGAAGCATCGGGAGGCGACACGATGTGCTGCCACTCACGCTCATCCAGCTTGCGACCACCGCGGTCGTGTGCTCGGCGATCGCGCTAGCCACGGAGCCGCTGAGCGCGCCGACGGACGTCTCGGTGTGGATCGCGCTGCTGGTGACCGGCGTGATCGCCTCGGCAGTCGCGTTTGCCGTGCAGACCTACGCGCAACAGCACATCCCGCCCGCGAGGACCGCGCTGATACTGATCACGGAGCCGGCGTTCGGGGGACTGTTCGGTTGGCTGGCGGGGGAGGCCCTGGGCCTTCGTGGTCTGGGAGGCGCAGCAATGATACTTGCCGGAATGACGATTGCTGAAGTCGTCGGAGCGAGAGCGGAACCGGAGGAACACGTCATCCTCGAGCCTTCGATCGAGGGCCCTGCGGTCCCGTTGGTGGAGTACAACGAGGAGCGTTAGAACTAGCCGCCGAGAAGTGCTTCTTGGTGTCTTGACCGCGTTTCAGCCGCTGGTATACTACCGCTTGCCGCTCAGGCGGCGCCCAGATGTGGGGCCATAGCTCAGCTGGGAGAGCGCATGGCTGGCAGCCATGAGGTCAGGGGTTCGATCCCCCTTGGCTCCACCAATGAACTTGAAGTAGAGCCCATCGTGAAAGCGGTGGGCTCTACCTGCTTTCTAAGGGCTGCAGTGCTTCGTCGATTGCTACTCTCACCTCTTTCGCGCTCGCTCGTAGCGCGTCGATCTCGTTGTCAGGAAGATCGGGGAGGAAGGTGTCGAGTACGCCCGTTCCGCCCACGAGGCGCGGCAGAGACACCGTGACGTCGCGCACGCCTGCGACCTCCTCATCGGGAGTGCACACCGTGAGCACGCTTCGGCGATCGGAGAGGACCGTGTCGACTATTCTGGCGATGGCAGCACCGACGCCGTAGTACGTAGC
>DATHUB010000094.1:0-5559 GCA_035462695.1 Coriobacteriia bacterium
GTCCAGACCGGCCATGAAGACCTTCGCCAGACCGCTGTTGCGCTTCATTCGCACGACGTGGTCGACGCCATGCGCGCGCGCGACCTCGACCGTCTTGTCCACGCTCCCGTCATCGATGATGAGCCACTCCACCACGTCGACTCCCGGGATTTCGCGCGGAAGCTCGGCTAGCGTGATGGGAAGGGACTGCTCCTCGTTGTAGCACGGGATCTGGATGATCAGCTTGACCATGTAGTGGACCTCTCAGCGCCGGTCGTTCGTATTGGCTCGAATCGGGCTTGTCTGGCTCTCGTTGCGACGCTTAGCGGCATCCAACGCCGACGTACTCCGCGCCACCGGCGCGAACGTCGGCCGGATTCACGCAGTTGCGGCCGTCGAAGACGATCCTCGGGCCCACCATCGACTCGGCGAGCGTCTTCCAGTCCGCCGAGACGATCTGGTCCCACTCGGTGGCGATGACGACGGCGCTCGCGCCCGCGACGGCCTGCTCGATCGTCTCCTGCTGCGTGTACAGGTCGGAGTCGAACGGCAGTACGCCTACCGGGTCGTATCCGCGGACCTCGGCGCCCTCCACGAGCAGCATCCGGATGATGTCGCCCGCAGGAGCCTCACGCGTGTCGTCAGTGTTGGGCTTGAAGGAGAGGCCGAGCACGGCGATCTTCAGGCCGAGCAGATCGCCGAGGCGGTGCTTGAGCGCGGTCACCGGGAGCCGGCGCTGGAACGCGTTCACGTCGATAACGGCCTTGAGCAGCTGCGAGTAGTGGCCGTTGATGCTGTAGAGATAGTCAAGCGCGCGGGTGTCCTTTGGGAAGCAGGAGCCGCCGTAGCCGATGCCGGCGTTCAGGAACGAGCCACCGATACGAGGATCCATGCCCACACCCTCCATCACCATGGTGATGTCGGCGTCGACCTTGTCGCACAGGTTGGCGATCTCGTTGGCGAACGAGATCTTCATCGCGAGGAACGCGTTGCTGGCGTACTTGACGAGTTCGGCGCTCGAGATGTTGCAGCTCAGTATCGGTGCGTCGATGTCCTCGTAGAGCTTCGCCACGCGAGCTGCGGCCTCCGGCTCGCCGCCGAGGACCATCCGGTCGGTCTTGAACCAGTCGTGCACCGCGCTACCCTCGCGCAGGAACTCCGGGTTCGAGACGTAGTGGATGCCCTTGGGCTGAAGGCGCTTGGCAAGCATCTGGCCGGTTCCCGGGGGAACGGTGCTCTTCATGACGACCACCGAGTCGGCCGGCACGTTCTCGATGATCTGCTCGATGACCGAACTCACGTAGCGCAGGTCCGACGAGCCGGTGGAGGTCGAAGGCGTTCCCACCGCGATGAATACGTACTCGCCGTACTCGCCGAGCTCTGACGGGTGCGAGAAGGTCAACGCACCCGACTCGATGCCCTTGGAGAGGACGTCGTCGAGGCCGGGCTCGTGAAACGGCGTGCGGCCTCCCCGGAGCGACTCGAGCTTGCTCTTGTCGACGTCGAGGACGGTGACGCGGTGTCCGGAGGAAGCCAGGCAGGCTCCCGCAACAAGCCCCACGTATCCTGCTCCGAAGACCGTGACCGTGCGTGACTGCATAATGCCTTGCCTTTCCGTGTGACATCACAGACGTGTTACGTCGCGACGATGTCGCACACCCTAAGAGAGAGCTCTGATTAGTGATGAGGGGCCCCTCGGCAGTCTGTCGACCGCCGCGCACAGAACACCGTATTTTAGACTGTCGGTCCACGTGCTGTCACAACACTACAGAAACAACAGGTAGTTCGGCGTGACCGTCACCGAAACGACGACCGGCACGCGCCGCCGTCTCAGGTGATCGGGCTGATCGGCTCGTCGGTGGGCACGGCTTGCCCCGCGCGCACTGGGCCGTGGGGCCGATGCCCCTCTCTGTCGATCGAACTTGCGTAACCGACGGTGAGCAGCGCCGTCAGCGCCGCGAGAAGGCCGCCTCCGATCATCACCGCCTGCACGCCGAAGGCTGCGGCAAGCGCAGGTGCCACCGCGAGCGGCACGAGTTCGCCCGCGCTGCGATGCAGCTGGGCAGTGCCCATGACCCGGCCGATGTACTCCTCGGGGGCGTCAAGCTGCATCAGCGTGCGCAGGAGCGGCTCGACGGCGCCGATCACCGCGCCCCACAACAGCGCCCCGATAGCGATCACGCGCAGATCGGTCGTGCCGACGTACAGCATCGAGCCCAGACCGACCAGCACGACGCCGATAGCGAGCCCGCGTGCCGAGGTGGCTCTGGCGGGCAGCCGCGTGAGCAGGAACGCCCCGCCCCCGATTCCCAGCCCGAAGATCGAGTTCACCCAGCCAATCGTTTCGATGCCCGTGCCTACGACGTCTCGGTAGAACAGCGGCTCCAGCGCGCCGAACGCCCCGAAGCTGAACCACACGAGCGTCCCCATCAACCCGTAGTAGCGGATCGCCTTGATTCGGTACGCGAGCCGGATCCCGTCCGAGATCTCGCGCATCGGGTGGCGCACCTCCCGCTCGACCAGCGGCGGCGTGTGCACCGGCAGCACGAGCAGCACGCCGATCGTCGTGAGAATCGCATCGAGATAGAAGACCGCCTCGATCGAGAACGCCTTGGCGACGATGGCGCCAAGCCCCGGGCCGACAACGAACGACAGCGCACCCGCGCCCTCGATCAGGGCGTTCACACGCTCGATGCCGGTCGAGCCCGTAGTGAGGTATGGCGCGAAAGACCCCGTGGCCGTCATGATCGGCGCCGTCGAGAGGCCGAACAAAGCGCACATCGCGATGAGCTGCTCGATGCTCCCAACCAGCGTCACGGAGAGCGCGATCGGGACGTACACGATCTGGGCGAAGATGAGCACGTTGCGCGGTCCGAAGCGATCGACGAGCGACCCGGAGACCGCCGAGCCGATCATGGACGAGACCGCGAGAACCGCCATCAGCGCCGCGATCTGGGTGGGCGTCGCGTTGAACCGATATGCCGCCATGCCCCAGATGCCGATGAAGAAAGCCGCCTCTCCGCCCAGTCGAGCGACGAAGCGTGCGGCAGTGACCAGCGCTATGTTGCGGTCGCCAAACATCGGGGTGTACCACCAAGACGTGAGTATCGGAGCAAGACAACGGATGGGGCTGTATAAACAACCCGCCAAACCGTATCAGATTACCACTCGCTGGAGACTAGCTGGGAGCGCCCGCACCGGCGTGAACGAGAGTGCCCACCGGGTTCACTAGAGAGCCCACTCCGGAGATGCGTACCTCGACGCTGTCCCCGCTGACGATCGGCCCGATGCCGCCCGGGGTGCCGGTCAGGATCACGTCGCCGGGCACGAGCGTCATGACCTGGCTGACGAAGCTCACGAGTTCGTACGGGTGGAAGAGCATGTCGCTCGTCGTCGCCTGCTGCTTCAGTTCGCCGTTCACGAAGCACTCGAGCGTAAGGCCTGTCGGGTCGACATCCGTCTCCACCCAAGGTCCGAGCGGGCAGAAGCCGTCGAAGCCTTTCGCGCGGGTCCACTGTCCGTCGATCTGCTGGATGTCTCGCGCCGTCACGTCGTTTCCGCACGTGAATCCGAGGACGTTCTCGGCGGCCTCGGACCTGCTCGCCCGGTGCGTTCTCCTCCCGATGACCACGCCCAGCTCGGCTTCGTAGTCCACCCGGCCGACACCCTCGGGAATCGGGATGGGCTGGTGGGGGCCGATAACGGCGGTCGAGGGTTTGATGAAGATGACCGGCTCGGTAGGAAAGTCGTGGCCCATCTCTGCGATGTGCGCCTTGTAGTTCAGGCCCACGCAGACCACCTTCGTGGGCGCGACCGGAGAGAGCAGGCGTGCGTCGGCGAGCGGTAGCAGCCCTTCGGGCTCCCACGCGGCAAATGGTTCATCGCTAATTAGGGTGACGGTGTCCTCATCGGCAAGGCCGTAGCGGCAATCACCATCGTGGAGCAGTCGCACCACGCGCATGCGGGTCTCCTTGATGCGCTGGATAGGGTCGTTGTCCCCTCCGTTTACCATGCGCATGGTGCAATCTCCTGCGAGTGAGTTTCGGATAATCGGTCAGCGGGCGGTTATCGCGTGTGACGGACGGCACGATTCCGTGGCCGCAGCCCGCGTATGCGCGACAGCGCACGGTCGCCTCCCGCGTACTTTCGCGCTTAGGACTCGCCCTCTTCATGCCCATCGTGCGCGAGACCGTACTCGACGGCGTCCACCAGGGCCTCCCACGATGCCTCGATGATGTTCTCCGAGACCCCGACGGTGCCCCAACTCTTCGCGTGATCGGCCATCTCGATGAGGACTCGCGTGACGGCACCGGTGCCCTTCTTCTCATCGAGCACGCGGACCTTGAAGTCGGCGAGCTGCATCTCGGCAAGTCGCGGATAGAAGCGGCCGATGGCGATGCGGAGCGCTTTATCGAGCGCGTTCACGGGACCGTTGCCCTCGGCAGTGGCGATGTAGCGATGCCCCTGCACGTGGACCTTGATGGTCGCCTCGGTCATGACGCGGCCGTCCTCGCGCTTGTCGGCGATGACGCGAAAGCTCTCCAGCCGGAAAATGGGCTCGTAGCTGCCGAGACGCTTCTTGAGCATCAGCTCGAGGGAGCCGTCCGCGGCCTCGAAGGAGTAGCCCTGGTACTCGAGCTCCTTGATGGAGTCGAGAACCTCCCCTGCAGTGTCTCCGGCGAGTTCGATGCCCATCTCTTGGGCCTTCATGGTGAGCGACGCACGGCCTGCCAGCTCGCTCACCACGACGCGGGCGAGGTTGCCGACCGCAGTGGGGTCGGCGTGCTCGTAAGCCTCCGGCAGACGCGCGACGGCACTCGCGTGGACGCCACCCTTGTGCGCGAATGCACTCGCGCCCACGTAGGGCTGATGCGGGTTCGGGGAGATGTTCGCGGTCTCGGCTACGAAGTGGCTGATCTCGGTGAGCAGCCTCAGCCGCTCGCGGCCGACGCACTCCTCCCCCATCTTCAGCTCGAGCGCAGGAATGATGCTCGTGAGATCGGCGTTGCCGGTCCGTTCGCCGTAGCCGTTCATCGTCCCTTGGACGTGTACGCAACCGGCCTCGACGGCAATGAGCGAGTTCGCGACAGCACACGCACCGTCGTTATGGGTGTGAATCCCGAGTGGGACATCGATCGCCAGCGCGACCTCGCGCACGATCTGCAGCACCTCGTGCGGCATGGTGCCGCCGTTCGTGTCGCAGAGCACGATTGCCGCAGCGCCCGCCCCTGCGGCCGCCTGGCAGACCTCCAGCGCGTAGGCCGCATCGGCCTTGTAGCCGTCGAAGAAGTGCTCGGCGTCGAAGAAGACCGTGCGTCCCGCGGCCTTCAGGAAGGCGACGGAGTCGCGGACCATCTCGACGTTGCGCTCGAGCGTCGTCTGCAGCGTCTCGGTCACGTGAATCGGCCACGCTTTGCCGAAGATGCAGAGTGCCTCGCAGCCGGTCTCGAGGAGAGCCGCGAGCCCCGCGTCCTTCTCGGCAGTCGAGTCCTTGTGCCGAGTAGAGCCGAAGGCCGTGAGCACCGCGTTCTCGAGCTTCAGGCTGCGCGCGCGCTCGAAGAACTCGATGTCCTTGGGGTT
>DATHUB010000095.1:0-3130 GCA_035462695.1 Coriobacteriia bacterium
GAGCTGCAGCACAAATAGCATCACGATGTAGAACACGACTCGCGCAAGAAGGGTCGACGCGTCGTAGCGGGACCGCGACAGTGCCTTCTTCACCCCGCCGCGCTCTACGAGCCGGTCAAAACCAACGCGCTCGAGAATCGCGTCGGTCCCTTTCTCCAAGGCCTTGGCCACGAAGTAGCCGATCAGTAGCACTGCGAGGAACGCGAGCAGCTTCGGTACGAACGTCAACACCATCGTCAACGCCGCACCCAGTCCGGCCTGAATCTCGTTGATCATGACTCCCCCTTACCGTGTGAAGACGACCCTCGGGGCCTTCCACTTCCGACCAGCCTGCCCCGGAAACGAGAGCGACCGCCCTTTGGGCGGCCGTCACGTTCCTTGCACCTGTCAACTCGGCTGTCGCCCCATAAGGGGGGTTCAGCCGTACGCTTTTGTACCCACGTCAGCAAGCTCGAAGCAGGTTGGGCCGCTACTGAATTCCGAGTCGCTCGCGCATGGCCTTGGTTATCGACTGACGCTCCCCTGAGAGCTCGGACCACGGGTCGCCTGACAGCTCCGACAACCGCTTGTTCAGATTGCGCACGGTGAAGATCGGCTGCACTGTCATGTCGTCGAGTTCGCTCCAGTAGAGAGGCACCGAGACCGGCGCCCCCGGACGCGCTCTCGAACCGTAAGCGGCTATCGCTGTCGAGCCTCTCGTATTGCGGACGTAGTCTATGAAGATCTTGCCGCCGCGCTGGGACTTGCTCATGCTCGCGGTGAACAGGCGGGGCTCGATTGCGACGATCGACTCGACGAAGGCGCGGGCAAAGTCCCTCACCTCACCCCAACTCTGACGCCTCGTTACGGGGGCGACGATGTGGAGCCCCTTGCCGCCGGTCGTCTTGAGCCATGACTTGAGTCCGAGGCGCTCCAGCTCGACATGTATCAGGCTGGCAGTCGCCGCGACGGTCGTCCAAGGCAGCTCGGGATCAGGATCCAAGTCGAAGATCAGCCGGTCGGGCTTCTCGGGGTCGTCAGCCCGAGAACCCCAAGGGTGGATCTCGAGAACGCCCATCTGCGTGAGACCGACGAGGCTCGGCAGCCCCGTGACGCGGGCGTAGGGGACGGTCTCATCATCGACGGGCTCGTAGATATCGACCGTAGCGACGGCTTTCGGGAAGTTCACTATGTGCTTCTGGTAGAAGCACTCGCCTGTGTACCCTGTCGGGCAGCGCACGAGTGAGAGCGGCCGTTCCTCAACGTGCGGGAGCATGAGATCCGCGACGGATTCGTAGTAGCGCGCAAGCTCGAGCTTGGTCACTCCGACATCCGGCCATAGCACTCGGTCCGGATTCGACAGTCTGACCGTCGCGATGACGGGCCCTTCGCCCTTCTTCGTGGCCGGTTCAGGAGGCAGCGTCGGCGGGGGCGCAGGAGACTCCACAACGACCTCGTCCGCGGCCTTGTCCTCGCGCAGCCCGAGAAAGGACGGATGTCTGAGCTGCTCTTCCTCGGTCCACTCGGCGAATGCTACCTCGGCGACGAGCGATGGCTCGACCCAGTGGATGCTTCGGGCAAGTGCGCCCTTCGGGGGGTTCTTCACGGGAGGTTCGGCGCGCTGGATCTTGATAAGACGGGCATGGATGTCGCTGAGCGACTGCTCGGTGAACCCGGTCCCGACCCGTCCGACCTGTTTGATCTCTCCGTCTTCATGCACCCCGATCACGAGTGCGCCGAATGACTTTCTGCTGCCCCCGGGGTCGGTGAATCCTACGACGACGAACTCCTGTCGCAGGAGGCATTTGACCTTGACCCAGTCTCGGCCGCGCCCCGGCCGGTACGGTGCATCGGCGCGCTTCGAGACGACTCCCTCGAGAGACAGGTCGCACGCCTTGTTGAAGAACGTGTCGCCGTGCCCCTCGATGTGGTCGGTGTAGAGCAGCCGGTCCGCATGGCGAGGCAGGAGCGGCGCCAGAAGCTCTTTGCGTTTGACGAGGCCAGCGCCACGCAAGTCGTAGCCATCCAGGTACAGCAGGTCGAAGACCATGTAGTGCAGGTCTGCGGCCTCTCTGCGCCGAGCGAAGTTCTGAAGTGCCTGAAAGTCGTTCGTGCCGTCCGGCCGGACCACGACCACTTCACCATCGAGCACCGCCTGCTTGGCCGGGAGTGCCGCTATCGCCGAGACGATCGCCGGGAAACGATCCGTCCAGTCCTTGCCGTTGCGGCTGACGAGGCGGACTTTCCCCTCGTTCATGAGTGCAACGATGCGGTAGCCGTCGAACTTGATCTCGTGGATCCAGCGCTCGCCCTCAGGGACGTCTTTCACCAGTTGCGCAAGCTCGACCTCGACGGTGCGGGGAAACGGCGCCACGCGCGCACCCTCGACAGCATCCAGGCTCGGTGGCGCGACAGCGGGGGGTGCGGGCGGCGGGTGGATGCCCGTCGACCCTGCGACGTTCGCTTCGACGCTCGCGTCCGAGTGCCACACGGCTTCGACGTCGGCGGCGATCTCGTCCATGGTTCGGCCGGTTGCGACACTTGTCGTCCACTCGGCGACAGCATCGAACTCGGATTTTGGCCGGACTTCGTCGTCGCGCTCCTTGAAGAGCAGCCAGCTGTCCTTGCCGCTACCCCCGTAGCCCTTCGAGCGCACGAGCATCCAGCGTCCTCGAAGTCTTTCGCCGTAGAGGTAGAACTTGAGGTGTCCCTCGGCAAGATGCGCTCGGGGATCGCCGTGATCGGGCTCCCACGTGCCGCGGTCCCAGAGCATCACGGTCCCGCCGCCATACTCGCCCTTGGGGATGACCCCCTCGAACGAGCCGTACGCGATGGGGTGGTCTTCCACGTGCATCGCGAGTCGCTTGTCTGCGGTATCCAGCGACGGCCCCTTAGGTATCGCCCAGGACAGAAGCACGCCGTCGAGCTCGATTCGGAAGTCCCAGTGGAGACGTGAGGACGCGTGCTTCTGGATCACGTAGGAAAGGCCGGCGTGGTCGGCTCCTGCCTCGCCTGACGGTTCGGGCGTGACTCCGAAGTCGCGCTTCCGTCGGTACTCGTCGAGCGTGCCCACCTAGGCACGCTTCCGCTTCTTCGACGGCTTCTCGTCGCCCTTGGCTGCCTCGGCTCCGCCGGCCTTCTCCTGCTCGGC
>DATHUB010000096.1:0-13900 GCA_035462695.1 Coriobacteriia bacterium
CACTCGGGATGTTGCCGTCGACGGCGTGGATCACGTAGACGACGTCGAACTCCAGGCCCTTGGCCGAGTGCATGGTCGACAGCACGAGCCAGTCCTCATCGAGTACGGGCGGACCCGCGAGATCCTGTGTGTAGGCCGGTGGGTCCAAGGCCAGTTCCGAGAGGAGTGTCGTCCGGTCGGGACACCGCCCCGCGATGCCCTCGATCTGCTCAAGGTCCCGCCCGCGGGCGTCGGCATAGTCGTAGCGCTGCTCGAGAAGGGGGCCGTAGACGGTTCTCACCGCGTGGACCTGCGCCGGGACGTCGGCGTCGGTGCCCGCGAGCGAGCGCATGAGCGACACGAGCTCGGGCCACACCGCTGAGGCCGCTTCCGGGACGTCGGCTCCCACCCACGATTCGAAGTCGCCGCCGGTCTCGACCAGTCTCTGCGTTAGACGCGATGCAGTCCGCGGCCCGATGCCGGGAATAAGTCCCAGCACTCGCAGCGCCGCCATTGCGTCCCTCGGGTTCTCGGCGAGGCGGAGAAAGGCCATGAGGTCCTTCACGTGGGCCATCTCGACGAAGCGCAGGCCACCGTACTTGCGAAACGGGACGTTGCGGCGCGAGAGTTCCATCTCGAGTGCCATCGAGTGGTGCTGTGCGCGGAACAGCACCGACTGGTGCTTCAGCAGGGTCCCCTGCTCGCGGTGTTCGAGGATGCGGTCGACCAGCCAGTCGGTCTGCTCGGCCTCGTCGCGGCAGGAGACGAGCCACGGCCTGCCGCCACCCTCGCGTTCGGTCCAGAGGTCTTTGTCGCGGCGCTCAGCCGACTCGGCGATCACGGCGTTCGTGGCGTCGAGGATGGGCCGAGTGGAGCGGTAGTTCCGCGCGAGCGTCGCCACCTGTGCACCCGGATGCCGCTCCTCGAAGTCGAGGATGTTGCGAACGCTCGCCGCACGGAACCCGTAGATCGCCTGAGCGTCGTCGCCGACGGCCGTGATACCGGTCGAGTCCGGGCGGAGCATGGCCACGATGTCCGCTTGGAGCGCGTTCGTGTCCTGATACTCGTCGACCAGGACGTAGTCGAAGCGCTCGCGAACGCGCTCTCCGGCCACCGGGTCGGCGAGCAGGCCGCGCCAGAACAAGAGCAGGTCGTCGTAGTCGAGCACCTGCTGGGACTCCTTGGCGTCCGTGTAGGCTGCGAAGAGCTGCCCCAGCTCCTCCTCGGCGTGACGGCACCACGGAAACGACGCCTTGAGCACGTCGGCGAGTGGACTCTGTGCGTTGACGCAACGCGAGTAGATGTCGAGACAGGTCGACTTCTGGGGAAAACGCTTTCCGCTCCTGCCCAGCGCGAGTTCCGTTCGGCACATGTGCACCAAGTCCTCGGCGTCGCCTCGGTCGAGAATCGTGAAATCGGGCTCCATGCCCAAGTCCGGCGCGTGAATTCTCAACAGCCGCGCCGCTACGGCATGGAACGTCCCGCCCCACACCCGAGCGCCACTCATCGGGGGGCCCCCTTGCTCCGCGAGGTCCCGCAGAAGCGCGTCGGCCCGACGCAGCATCTCGCCGCTCGCCCGGCGCGTGAACGTCAGAAGCACGATGCGTCCGGGATCCGCTCCTCTGGCGAGCAAGACGGCCAGCCGATGCGCGAGCGTCGCTGTCTTGCCGCTGCCCGCGCCGGCAACGATCAGGAGAGGGGAGTCGTCGTGCAGGGCGGCTGCCAGCTGTTCCGGATTCAAGTCGCGGCACACTTGCTCGGCGAGTGTCTCGCGACGGGCAGCGACGGTTGGCTCACCTAGTGACGACATACGAACTCCTGTTCGATTGGGCTCGTACGGAAACTAGCACGCATGAACGGTCTGTGTCGAACGTATGTACGCTTCCGGGCGAATGATGAGTGTGTCCACGCAGTGTGTGAGGGGAATGACATAATTGAACAACGAACTCCCTTCGATGAGCTGCGAGGTCCCCGTGACAGAGTTGACCCGTCGTATCGTGCGCATGGCTGTTGTGACCTCGCTGGCCCTCTCAGTCGTTCCATTCAGCGCTTTCGCCAATGATGCGGAACGCGAGGGCGACGCCCTCAGCAACGGGCCTGCGGTCGAAGCGACCCTGGAAGGCACCGCACGGGCGACCGCGGACAGCGCCGCGGCGGAACCGACTTCGAGCGCCCTGCCGACTGTGACGCCTGAGCCCCTTCCGAAGTTCAGGCTGCAAGACGACGACCTGCGCGTCGGGTTCCACGGAACGTGGAGTTCTGTTTGGGCGAAGGGGTCATCCGGCCAGTCTCATCGGATTTCAAGGAAGAGCGGGTCATACGTTCTCGCCTCGTTCGAGGGGACTTCGGTCGCACTGCTCTCGCGGCGTGGACCCGCCCGTGGTCGTGCGCGCATCTACCTCGACGGCGTGTCGAAGGGGACGATCGACCTCTACGCCCGCTCCACCGGGACCCGCACCTACGTCTGGCGTAGCGGCAAGCTGTCGCGCGGGGTGCATACCGTCAAAGTCGTCGTGCTCGGTTCGAAGTCCTCGGCATCCTCGGCGTCGTACGTGCCGATCGACGCATTCGACATAGTCGGCAGTCCGCGCAGCAAGAGTATCGGCGGGACGGTCGTGAACAACGGCAGTTCGAAGCTCGCCAAGCGCGGCTCTTGGTGGGTGGCCGAGCAGTCCGCCGCGTACGGCGACAGCGCCTGGCGGACGAGGCAACGCGGTGCGACGGTGACTTTGCGCTTCAAGGGCACGCGATTCGCCTGGGTGGGACGCAAGGATTCGGGGCTCGGTAAGGCGGAAGTACTCATCGACGGCAAGAAGGTCGCCACGGTGAGCCAGTACGCGAGCGAACGCTCTGCTCGGCGGGTCGCGTATGCGACGAGTGGACTCACGAACGGAACGCACAACGTCACCATTCGAGCGCTCGCGTCGCCAAGCACCGGAAGCGGCCGAAGGGTCGATGTCGACGCGTTCGTGTGCAACGGGACGCTCCTGAAGGCCTATCCCGCGACGCCTTTCCACTACCCATGGGTCACCTACATCGTCGTCGACAAGTCCAGCTTCAAGCTGCACTGGGTCAAGAACGGCGTGCTCATCAAGTCGTATCCGATCGCTCATGGCAAGACGAGCACACCCACCCCATCGCGCGTCTGGCGCATCGACTCCAAGTACTACACGGATCCATCGAGCGTCTACGGGCCGCGCAAGATGCGAATGTATCGTCGCGTCAGTACCTCGCGTGGGTACGCGTACGAGTACACGGGGTACGCGATCCACGGCACGAACGAGCCGTGGGTGATCGGGACGAAGGCCTCACATGGCTGTATCAGGATGTACAACCGGGACGTGCTTGAGCTCTTCCCGCAGGTACCGCTGCACACGATGGTCGTGACGCGCTACTAGGTGAACGGTGGTGAGCCGAGTTAGGGGCCCGCGGCTGGCGAGGGGGGAGTATGAAACGGACCAGCTCGGCCCGCAGTGTCCTCTTTGCGTACCTGCTGCTCGCCGTACTGTTCACGCTGGGTGCATCGCTCATCTGGGCCATCAACACCATCTTCCTGCTCCGCGTCGGCGGACTCGATCTGTTCCAGGCGATGCTCGTCAACAGCGTCTTCACCCTCGCCCAGATGGCGTTCGAGGTGCCGACCGGAGTGATTGCCGACACCATCGGGCGGCGCGCATCGATAGCCCTCTCGATGTTGACGCTGGCGCTTTCGACGCTTCTGTACGTACTGACGCCACAGCTCGGATGGGGAATCCTCGGATTCGCCCTCGGCAGCGTACTGCTGGGGCTGGGCTACACCTTCCAGACCGGCGCGATCGATGCCTGGCTCGTCGACGCCCTCGATGCGGCCGGCTCGCAAGTGCCCCGGGAGCGCGTCTTCGCTTGGGGCCAGATGTCCTCGAATGCCGGGATGGTCGCGGGCTCGCTGTTGGGCGGAATCCTCGGGCAAGCCAACCTGGTACTGCCGTACCTCGTGCGCGCTGCGATTCTCGCGGTCTGCTTCGTGATCGTGCTGCTCATGGTGCACGATCTCGGTTTTGAGGCGCGCCCCTTGAGACTCTCCACGGTGCGTGCGGAGGGGAAGCGCATCTTCGTCGCCGGCCTTCGTCATGGATGGCACAGTCCGGTAATCCGACCGCTCCTGTGGGTCTCGGCCATCTCCGGACTCTTCTTCATGTACGGGTTCTATGCGTGGCAGCCCTATGTGCTCCGACTCGTCGGCAGAGACTACGTCTGGCTGCTCGGGGTCGTTCAGGCGGGCTCGTCTGCAGCCACGATCATCGGCAACGCGCTTGTTGGCCGCGTGATGAGCACCCGTGCAGGCAGGCGTGATCCGGTTCAGGTCCTCGTCGCCTCGACGTGGGTGAATGCCGCGCTCGTGGTCGGCATCGGTGCGGTGGGCATCATCTGGAGGCAGCCAGGGCTCCTGCCCGCGTCCCTCGCCATAGGCATGTGGCTCATTTGGGGCGTCATTTTCGGGGTGCAGCTCCCGGTAAGGATGTCCTACATCAACGAGCACATCTCCTCCGCGCAACGCGCTACTGTGCTGTCACTCGACGCGTTCTTTGCGGATGCCGGAGGAGCCGTAGGCCAGCCCGCTCTCGGCTGGATCTCGGAGCGTGCTTCGATCTCCCTGGCCTGGCTGATTGGTGGCGTGCTTGTTGCAGTAACGGCACCAATGTACCGGCGATCGGGAGAGGCACGGGTGGAGACGCCGACGTCCGTTCGAGCGGCTGAGGAAGCGGTTCACTAAGTTGTGAACGCAATCGAATTCGGTGTATGTTTCACCCTGCTCCCAGCCCGAAGGTGACTGTTCCCACGGTGCAACTCGCAAAAAGAGGAGAACCTGCAATGTCAGTGCATGACGTGATCGAACGCGACGAAGGCCAGACGCAGACTGGCCCGGATCGCGTGAGGAAGGCTGTCATAGAGGCAGCTCAGAGGTTATTCGCGGAGCGCGGAATCCACGCAGTGTCCGTGCGCGAGATAGCGCGCGAGGTTGGCGTGTCGCACACTCTGCTGCACCTGTACTTCGGCAGCAAAGACGAGATCGTCCGAGAAGTGCTCATGAGGCGCAACGGGGTAGCCGCCGAGAATATCAGCTCGGCGCCTGACGCGGCGACCGGCATTGCCGATGCGTTTCGCGGAGTCGCGAACGATCGCGAATGGCTCAGAGTGCTGGCTGCGGGTCTGATCGAAGGCATCGTCCCCCACACCATGACCACGAACCCCCAGGCGCAGCTCGCCTTCATCGAGCGGTTCAAGGGCCAGGAGCAGTCGAAAGATAGCGTCGACTACCGCGTTATCGGCGCGGCAACCACAGCCATGGTCATTGGCTGGGCGGTCGCACATGACTGGGTGAGAAACGGCGCGGGCTACGAGGACATGTCGGACGAGGAGTTGGTCGACGGGATGGCGAACCTGCTGCAGCGCATGGTGAGCGACTACAGCTAGGGACCAAGAGAGAGCGAAACCACAAGAGGCGACGGGAGGTTCCCGTCGCCTCTTTCTTCTTGGCTTGGTGCCCGGGGTGGGAGTCGAACCCACACGCCCTTTCGGACAGAGGTTTTTGAGACCTCCGCGTCTGCCATTCCGCCACCCGGGCTCGAGTGCCCGCCGATTATACCGTCGCGTTGGCAGGCTGACGACCCGTATCCGGCGCCGGACTGGCGCCCGCGTCGTGGACGGCAGCACTCGCGATCTTCGAGCGCGCGGCAGCCGCGGCTGGTCGCCTATACTGCGGGTATGGGCTCCCGCAATGTATTAGACGAGTTGGACGAACGCCGCAGGGCGCACGTTTCCAACGTCGTCGAGAACCTTCAGCTGATAGCTGACCTCTGCTACGGCAATGCGACGCTGGCGGTCGTGAGCGCCAAGCGCGCTCTGGCCGTGGTCGGTGATGCGCGGCCCAGCACCGCAGTGGCGCCTGTTCCGGCCTCTCGGATCGGCCGGGTGCTCGCTCGCGAAGACGAGCCAGAGGCGTACGAGTGTATCTCGGCCGGGTCGCCCGTTCGCGGGTCTCGAACCAGAACTGCGCGCGGCATCAAGTACGTCACCTCAGCCTTCCCGATCGGCGCGTCCGAGACGTACGCCGTCGTGGTTCGGGACTTAGCCGAGCAGGTTGCCGAGGCGCCTGGGGCCATGGAGACAGCGTTCATGCTCGCGGGGGAGGACCTGCTCGCCTCACTTGGCGACGGCCCCCTGCTGGACGTCCGGACCGGCGCGTCCTTCTCGGCGCGGCGCACCGCTGGGGATGGCGTACTTCGCGTGGACGATGACGGCCGCATCTCTTACGCCTCGCCCAACGCGGTCAACATCATGCGCCTCGCGGGGCACGACGGGCCCGTGACCGGCATAGCGGCACCTGAGCTTCCCGGCGGGGGCTTTGGTATCGCGCCCGTGCTGGGTACTCGGCAGGCACTCGACCTGGTCACCGAGGTGGCAGACCGGTCGCTTCATTACCGCTCTATCGGGCTCGCGCAGGGAGCTCTCGTTCTCGTTCAAGACGTGACGGAGTCGCGCAGGCGTGAGGCCGAACTCAAGGTAAAGGAAGCAACGATCCGCGAGATCCACCACCGAGTGAAGAACAACCTGCAGACGATCGCGTCGCTCCTGCGTATACAGGCTCGCCGAACCGACAGCGAAGAGGCGCGTCATGCCCTGGCGGAGGCTACCGAGCGAGTCGGCTCGATGGCGGTTGTGCACGACCTGCTTGCCGGCTCGGACGAGGAGCGTGTCGATTTCGCAGAGGCCGCACGCACGGTCGTCAACTTGGTCCGCCGAGGACTCGTAGGTGAGACTTCGCACCTCTCGGTCAAGGTGGAGGGCACATCCGGTGAAGTGGATGCACATACGGCCACGTCGCTCGCTCTTGCCGTCGCCGAGCTGGTGCATAACGCGATCGAGCATGGCCTCGCAGACGCAAGCGAGGGTGAGGTGCGCGTGCAGCTGAGGCGCGTTCCCGGCGAGCTGGTGCTCGTGGTTCGCGACAACGGCCGAGGGATTCCGGAAGGCTTTGACGCCGCGAAGTCCGCGAACCTTGGGTTGACGATCGTTCGTACGGTGGTGGAGGACGATCTCGGCGGGACGCTGTCCTTCTCGGCGGGCAGGGGCACCAACGTGACGGTGCGCGTACCGGTGGCCGACGAGGAATGACGACGAAGGGAAGCACATGCGGGTTCTGATCGCCGAAGACGAGGCACTCATCCGAATGGATCTCAGGGAGATGCTTGAGGAGGAGGGCCATGAGGTCGTGGGCGAGGCTCGTGACGGTGCGGAGGCGATCGAGCTCGCCGAGAGACTTCGGCCGGATGTTGTCTTCATGGACATCAACATGCCGGGCATCAGCGGCATCGAGGCCGCGACGGCGCTCGGCGAGTCTCGTATCGCGCCGGTCGTGATGGTCACCGCTTTCTCGCAGGCTACCTACGTCGAACAGGCGTGTTCCGCAGGTGCCATGGCATACGTCGTGAAGCCCTTCTCGCGCGCCGACATCATCCCCGCAATGCAGGTGGCGGTCTCCCGGTTCGCCGAGTCTCAAGCGCTCGCTGCCGAGGTCGATGATCTGGCGAAGCAGCTCGAGACCCGCAAGGTGCTTGATCGGGCCAAGGGCATCCTCATGGAGCGCGGCATGAACGAACCCGAAGCATTCAGGAGACTGCAGAAGCTGGCAATGGACAAGCGCAAGACGCTCCGTGAGATCGCCGAGGCAGTCATCATCGCGCACGAGGCGGAGCAGGCCTGACAGGGAGTGTTTGGTAGTCGTTCGTTCGTGGGGAAACCCTTCCGTACGCAACGCATGGAAGGGGTAGAGCGATGGCACAGACGTTGACTGCCGGCCGGCTGTTTACCGCCAAGAGCCTTACGGACCGCAAGGTCATCAACAAGAGCGGTGATCGGCTCGGGGAGATACAGGACTTCGTCATCGACGTGACGAGGGGCACCATCTCTTACGCCGTTCTTTCGTACAGTGGTGGCTTCCTCAACATGAACAGGAAGCACTTCGCCGTGCCGTGGGAGGCCTTCATCATCGACGAGGCCCACCGGGACCTCATCCTCGACGTCAATGAGGACGTTCTGAGGGACTCTCCGGGATTCGATCGAGATGAGTGGCCGTCCGAGCCCGACGAGACGTTCGCGCAGAGCGTCCGCGACTACTACGGGTATGGCGATCCGTCCAAGCAACAGCGAGAGATGCAAGGCCAAGGGGAGCAGTATCAGCAGGAAACGATGGGCGAAGACTATGGCCGCGGCACTCAGAGAAGCCAAGAGCCGTACCCGGTCCAAGGTGAGCCGGGAGAACGGGACCCGAACCGGGGGGACCGCCGGTAGGAAATTCAGATCAGCGCGTTTTTCGAGAAGGCCGCCCCGTGGCGGCCTTCTTCTTTGTGCCGGTAAGGCGACCCGGACCCTACGATTGAAAGCCATGTGCGATTTCAGACCTTGCATTGACAGGAGCAAGTCGACAATCAGATACTTGGCGAAGTTCTGGCCTGACTTCTAAGCGGATTTGCGAGGTTCGATGGACAAGACGGACATCAAGCTGCTGCGAGCTCTCGCCTTCGATGGTCGCCGAGCGTTCTCAGACCTTGCGGCCGATGTCGACCTGTCTGCTCCTTCGACCGCGGACCGCGTTCGTCGCCTCGAGCGCGTCGGCGCGATCAAGGGATACCGGGCAGAGATCGATCCGAGTGTCTTCAACTTCGACTTGGTCGCGTTCGTGTCGGTCACCCTGGACGATCCGGCTGCGCGGGACGGCTATCTCTCGGCGCTCGTGACGCTCCCCGAGGTGCTTGAGTGCCACCACGTCGCGGGTGATGATGACTACGTCCTCAAGGTCCGGACGCGTGGCACCGCCGGACTCGAGGAGCTGGTTTCGTCGAAGTTGAAGGGCATCGCCGGTGTCTCTCGCACCAAGACCACGGTCGTCCTATCCACGCCCGTCGAGCGCGCCTTCGTGCCGGAAGCCGAGTAATGGATCCAGCGGTCGCTGCGGTATTCTTCCGCACTCTCCTGATCGGGCTTGCTGTGGCGATGCCGGTGGGAGCGATGGCCGTGCTGTGCATCGAGCGCACATTGCAGAGAGGCTGGCGTTCTGGCGTCGCGACGGGCATGGGCATCGCAACCGCCGATGGCGTCTACGCTGCGGTGGCCGCATTCGGAATCACCGTGGTGTCCTCCCTGCTCGTGACGTGGCAGGCGCCTCTACGCATCATCGGCGGACTCGCGCTCATGGCCTTGGGTATTCGGGCCTTGCTTCGCCCCGCGACCGGCGCGAACCACGACGCGCGACCCACTGCCGAGTCGTCCTCAGGCTACGCAGCGCTCTACGGCAGTGCTCTTGCGCTCACGCTGACGAACCCCATGACGATCATCGCCTTCGCCGCCGTGTTCATGAGCGCGGGGCTGGCCGGCCTCGAGAGTACGGGTAGCGCGCTTGCAGCGACTGCGGGAGTCGCCGTGGGATCGCTCTGTTGGTGGCTGGCGCTCTGCACCGTCGTGGCGTCAGTGAGACACGGCATGACGGACACGACGGCTGCCTGGCTGGGTCGAGCTTCGGGTTTCGCGATTACCGGCTTCGGTCTTGCGGCGGTTCTCTCGGCGTTCTTCGTGTAAGAGGACCTCATGCAAGCCGAGGGATCTTTCGGATGAGCGGCTTCTCGCCCGAAGTCCACACTGTGGTGAGCACGTACTCCTCGGCGTAGACCTCGATGAGGTTGAACGAGGGCGGCACTTCACCTCGGATCCGCCAGGTGCTGGCTGTCCCGCTCGTCACGACCGCCATGTCGTTGACGTTCCAGGCAAAGGGGACGTGTTTGTGCCCCGAGAGGACGAGATCGACCCTGCTGGCAGCGAGCGTCGCAAGTACATCGCCGGCGTCACTCACCGTGTTGCGTTCCCGTCCCGTGTTGGGCACTGCCACCAGATGGTGGTGCAACATGACGATCCGAAAGTCGTCGTCGGCTCCGGCGAAGCCGTCCGTGATCCAACTGTGCCTTACGCGCCCCAGCTCCCCGTCGTTGAGGTCGGGTTCCGCCGAGTCACAGGCGACGAGCCGCAGCCGCGCGCAGGAGCGCTCGGACGTCGCGACGCCGAAGTCCAGGTGGTGCCGATGCCATCGCTTGCCGAACAGTCGCTGGAACGTTCGCCAGCCGACGTTGCGCTCATCGTGGTTCCCCGGCACGACATACCAAGGGCACGGCATCTGGCCGAGGAGACTCATTGCCTCCTCGTACTCCTCCGGATAGCCGTCCGCGGTCAGGTCGCCCGGAACGAGCACGAGATCCGGCGCGGCGGCTCTCACCTGCTCGACGCAGCGGCCGGCCAGGACGGGGTCGAACCGAGGGTCGCCGCAGTGGATATCGGAGATCTGCGCGATGACGAAACGGTCGCGAGACATCGGCTCGTCCTTTCAGCCGGGTAGGCGACGCCCACTTTGGCCTGTGGGCAGCATCTTCCCGCCTGCCGCATCTCGCTATCAGCGGCGCCGGGGTCGCCAGCTTGACGTTTCGCGCATGTTTCCTGCCGAGTGAACGCGTGATATACTTCTGCGACCGGCACAACGACGTGTCGAACCGAAGAGGATTCGAGCAATGATGCTCGCCAGGCCAAGAGGCCTCGGCGGGCCTTTTTCGTTTCCTCAACGATCTGATCTATCGGAAGGGCAAGGCATGAAGGAGTTCGCGGTCTTCTGGGGATGCACCATCCCTGCGCGGTTCCCGTTCATCGAGAAGTCGACGCGCGTCATGTTCGACGACCTTGGCGCCCGCGTGCACGAGCTCGCGGGCCACACTTGCTGCCCCGAAGGGACGCTCGTCAAAGCGAACGATCCGGGCGCGTTCTACACTGCTGCGGCCCGCAATCTGGCACTGGTCGAGAAGGCCGGGCTGGACGTTGTGACGCCCTGTAACGGCTGCTACTCGACGTTCAAAGAGGCGCAGAGCCACCTCGCCACTCACTGGCGCGAGCGCGACACGATCAACGAGCGGCTCGCCTCCGAGGACTTGCACTATGACGGCTCTCTCCAAGTCGTTCACTTCGCCGAGTGGCTCGCCGACCATATGGGCCCGTCGCTGATCGCGAGCAGGGCCGTCAAGAACTTCTGGGGCATGCGCATCGCTGTCCACTACGGATGCCACCTGCTGCGCCCGCAGCCCGCGGTGCGGTGGGACGATCCGCTCCACCCGAAGAAGGTCGAGGAGATCGTCGCGGCGCTCGGCGCGCGAGTCGTCGACTATCCGACCAAGATGCAGTGCTGTGGTGGCGCCCTCGACCGTGTGGGGCAGCGCGACAGCTCGCTGGCGTTCTGTCGCCGCAAGCTGCACGACCTGCAGGCCAACGAAGTCGACGCGCTCGTGGTCGTCTGCCCGAGCTGCTTCCAGCAGTTCGACCTGAACCAGGCGGCCCTGCAGCGCGCCAACGAGCAGGTGAACGTTCCGGTGCTCTACCTCTCCGAGCTTATCGCCCTCGCTAACGGGCACGCGCCCGAGGAGCTCGGACTCGAGATGCACCGCGTCAGCGTGCAGCCCTTCCTCGACAAGTGGGAGGCGCGGGCGGCGGATCGCGACAAGCTTGCGGGCATGTTCGATGTTGCGCTCCTGAACAAGTGCGACAACTGCCGCGCATGCAAGGACGACTGTCCCGTGTGCAAGATCGATCCGACCTTCCAGCCCAACGACGTGATCCGCGCCCTCGTCGAAGGCCGCCTCGACGACGTCATCGCCGAGGGCGAGCTGTGGAAGTGCCTCGAGTGCTACACGTGCCAAGAGCTCTGCCACTCGGACATCGGAATGGCCGAGACCTTCCGCAAGCTCAAAGAGATCTCCATCGCTGCGGGCGCAGGCCCGGACAGCGTGACCCAGTCCTACGAGATGTTCCTCAGCACCGGTTCCCTCGGCAAACCGAAGGAAGGTGCCCGCAAGAAGCTCGGTCTTGAGCCTCTGCCCGCATCGGGCGGCGACGCAATGAAGCGGCTCATGGACCACGGTGATGACGATGAGTGACGAAGGGAAGAAGACGATGGGCTTCGAACCGCTTCTCGAGCGGATGCCAACCTCTAAGCTGCCGCAGTTCTCGGACCGTGAAGGTGTCTTCGGTCTCGAGCGTCCCGCGTACCGCGAGGAAGCGGCTTTCAAGATCCACGGTGGCTGCGGCCTCATGGGCATCTGCGACCAGTCGGGCAATCTGATGAGCGGCGAGAACGCCATCAAGGCGATGGCGGTGCAGCGCGACCGGGGCAACGGCCTCGGCGGCGGTTTCGCCGGCTATGGCATCTACCCGGAGTTTCCCGACCACTTCTGCTTCCACATGATGTATCACGACGTGAAGGCGAAGGAGGAGGCCGAGGCGGTCTTCGACCAGTACTTCACGGTCGACCTCGCCGAGCCGATGCCCACGCGCCCCGTTGCCGGCATCAGCGATGCGCCGCTCCTTTGGCGCTACTTCCTCGTGCCCGAAGAGCACAAGATCGCCGAGTCCGACATGACTCCCGAGGACTACGTCGTTCACATGGTCATGCTCATCAACTCGGGCATCGACGGTGCGTTCGTCGCGTCCTCGGGCAAGAACATGGGCGCCTTCAAGGGCGTCGGTTTCCCCGAGGAGATCGGTCACTACTACCTGCTCGAGGAGTACGAAGGCAACACCTGGGTCGGGCACAACCGATTCCCGACCAACACTCCCGGCTGGTGGGGCGGCGCACACCCGTTTACCCTGCTCGACTGGTCGATCGTGCACAACGGCGAGATCTCGAGCTACGGCATCAACAGCCGCTATCTCGAGCAGTTCGGCTACAAGTGCACGCTGGGTACCGACACAGAGGTCGCGGCCTACCTGTTCGACCTCATGCTGCGGCGCCACAAGCTGCCGCTTTCCCTGGCGTGCAAGGCACTCGCCTCGCCGCTGTGGACCGAGATCGACCGCATGCCCGCAGACGAGCAGGCCGTCATGCGCTCGCTCCGCGCCGTCTACGGTCCGGGCATGCTGAACGGCCCGTTCGCCATCGTGCTCGGCTTCAACGGCGGCATGGTCGCCCTGAACGACCGCATCAAACTCCGTCCTCTCGTCGCCGCCGAGCAGGGCTCGATCCTGATGGTGGCTTCCGAGGAGAGCGCGATGCGCGAAGTCCTCGACGCCCCCGACCGTGTGTGGGCGCCGAAGGCCGGAGAGCCGGTCATCGCCCGGATCGAGAACGTCGACTGGCCGATTCACGGAGATTTGCACCTGCCCGCTTCTGAGATCTCGTGCGCAGTCACGGGCGTCGAAGAGCCCTGTGAGACTGTCGAGGTGAACTAGGATGCCCACGAGCCTCATCCAACCCGAGTTCCTAGTCGAGATCGACTACGACAAATGCCATAAGTGCGGCCGCTGCGTTCAGCAGTGCGGCTGGGGCGTCTACTCGTTCAACGAGCGGCCTTACCCGGACGACAGCAAGTGCCGGGCATGCCACCGCTGCGTGACGTACTGCCCCGCGCACTGCATCAAGATCAAGAAGAACGACCTCGCTCTGCGCGACAACGCGAACTGGTCGCCTGAGCTGCGCAAGAACGTGTGGCGCCAGGCCGAGTCCGGCGGCGTCATGCTCACGGGTATGGGCAACGACAAGCCTTATCAGAGCGTCTTCGATCATCTCGTACTCGACGCATGCCAGGTCACGAACCCCTCCATCGACCCGCTGCGCGAGCCGATGGAGCTGCGCACCTATCTCGGCCGCAAGCCCGACAGCGTCGAGGTCGAGCCTGACGGCAACGGCGGCTTCCGCCTTAAGGAAGGCGCGGGCATCCACAAGAACATCAAGCTCGACACGCCGATGATCTTCTCGCCGATGAGCTACGGATCGGTCTCTCTCAACGTGCACAAGTCGCTCGCCATGGCTGCCGAGCGCTGCGGCATCCTCATGAACACCGGCGAGGGTGGCCTGCAC
>DATHUB010000097.1:0-2452 GCA_035462695.1 Coriobacteriia bacterium
GGTCCCGCAGGTTGTTCACCGAGATGAAGAACTGCCGCATCATCGAGACGAGCAGGTAACGGCCCTTCTCGGTGAGCTCGATGCGCTCGGCGTTATCGACCGAGAATGCCCCGACCGTGCGCATGAACGCCATCTCGAGCGGGAGTCCCTGCTCGATATCGACGCCGAAGTCCTCGTCGAACTGCCGCTTGTCGAGCGACATCCCGAACAGCCGCATCAGGAAGCGGTAGCGCATGCGCTCGCTGCGGCCGAACGGCCGGGTGCTCACCGCTCCGGTAAGTCCGGCGTCGACGCGCTCGTTGTACTCGGCGAGCGAGAAGGTGTTCACGTAGAGCGAGCCGTCGAGGAAGCTGAAGGCGCCACTGCCGATGCCCACGTAGTCCTCGTAGTCGACGATGTACTCGTCGATCATGCCGCCGCCGGTGTGGGAGAACGTCCAGGAACTCGCAGGCGTGAAGGTGTCGGAGAGCGCATCGGTGAGGAGCTTGTAGTAGCGGGCTTCTCGGGCGTAGTCGACTTTGCCGATGGTGGCCTTGAGTGATGCCTCGACGGCCGGAGAAGCCATCAGCGGGTAGAAGGTCGTCTGGTTGGTGCCGGATGCCTTGAGCATCTCGACGTCTTTGAGCAGCATCTCTTCGGTCTGCGAGGGGAAGTTGAAGATCATATCGACGTTGAGCGAGTGGAAGCGCCCCGCCACCCACTGAATACGCTCGAGGATGTCTTCGGCGGCACCGTACTTGTCGTAGCGGTCCATCTGTTTGAGCAGCGAGTTGTCGAAGCTCTGCACGCCGACGCTGAAGCGGTCGACGAGATGGGTCAGTTGGTCGACCACCTCGGGGATTAGGTGATCGGGATTCGTCTCCGAGGAGACCTCACGGATCGGGAAGAGCGACTTGGCGAGCTCGATCGTCTCGACGAGCTCTTCGACGATGACGGTCGGCGTGCCACCGCCCACGTACATCGAGGTGCACTGGAAGCCTTGATCGGCGACGTATCGCATCTCCTCGCGCAGCCGCTTGAAGTACTGGATGGTGCGCTCCCTGTTGAACGGGAAGCGGTTGAACGAGCAGTACGGACACAGGCGCGTACAGAACGGCACGTGAGCGTAGAGGAGATACTCGCGGCCCTCGGCCGGTCCCGGCAGTCGCGGTTCCGTGTAGGGATTGAGCTGCAGGTAGCGGTCACCGGCCCCGCGCATCACCCGTGAAAGCAGACGCTCTGAGAGCATGTCTTCTTGGCTCCTGTGTCGTCTTGGCTAGATGCGCCGCGAAAGCGCTTTGCGGCCGATGTCGTGTCGGAAGAACGCTCCGTCGAACTCGATGCGGTCAACGGCGCGATAGGCGGCCTCAATCGCGGAGGCGAAGTCGTCGGCCACGGCGGTCACGTTGAGCACGCGTCCTCCGGCGGTAAGCACGTCACCGTCACACGAGCGCTTCGTGCCCGCGTGGTAGACGGTCACGCCGTCGACCTTCTCGGCCGAGTCGATACCCGAGATGGGTTTGCCCGTCTCGTAGATGCCGGGATAGCCGCCGCTTGCGACAACGACGGACACCGCGACTTGGTCGCTCCATGACAGCTCGACTTCCGCGAGCCGTCCCTCCGCGCAGGCGAGCAGCACCTCTGCAAGGTCGGTCTGCAGCCGAGGAAGCACGACTTGGGTCTCCGGGTCGCCGAAGCGCGCGTTGAACTCGAGCACCTTGGGACCCTCGGCGGTCAGGATGAAGCCACCGTAGAGCACGCCTCGGTAGTCGATCCCGTCGTCGGCGAGAGCGTCGGCCGATGCCTGCATCATCTCCAGCATCCGCGCGTACTCGTCCGCAGTGACGAGGGGCACGGGCGAGTAGACCCCCATACCGCCGGTGTTGGGGCCGGTGTCGCCGTCCCCCACGCGCTTGTGATCTTGGGCCGGCGCCATCGGCAGCATGGTGCGACCATCCACGAAGGCGAGCAGTGAACACTCCGGGCCGTCGAGGAACTCCACGATGTGAACGGTTTCGCCCGCCGCACCGAATCGGCCGTCGAAGGACTCCTCAACCGCCGCGCGGGCGGTGTCGAGATCCGTGGCGACCGTCACGCCCTTGCCTGCCGCCAGACCGTCAGCCTTCACGACGATCGGGGCACCCCACTCTTCGAGCGTTCGAAGCGCCTCTCCCCGCTCGGCCGCCGTGAATGTCCGAGAGCGGCCCGCCGGAATGCCGTGGCGCTCCATCAGGTCCTTCGCGAAGGCCTTGCTGCCCTCGATACGCGCGCCCGATGCGCCCGGCCCGAAGCAGGGGATGCCCGCTTCGCGGACCGCGTCGGCGACGCCGAGAACCAGCGGTGCCTCGGGACCGATGACGACGAGGCCGATCTGCTCGGCGAGGGCGAACTCGACGACTGCGTCAGGACTCTCGCCGTCTAGTGCGACGTTGGTGGTGTCGCGCTCGAAAGCGGTTCCTCCGTTGCCCGGCGC
>DATHUB010000098.1:0-3830 GCA_035462695.1 Coriobacteriia bacterium
GGGTCCTGTATACGCTCCCGAGCCGATGCGTATGTCGGATCCGGCCTCGCCGTATGCCAGCATGGACGATCCGGCTCCCTCGCCGGCTGCCGTGGTTTCCGAGCCTGCGCCGCCCCCCGTCGAGATGCCTGCTCGCCCGCAGGTCATCGCGGAGCCCGTGTACACGGTCCCCGAGCCTGAGTTCGAGCCTGAGACGCAGGCCGCCGTGCAGTTCCCTCAGTCGACTCAGCCGATGCCGGTCGCGGAGCCCCCGGCTCCCGGATTCGTATCGGCGGTATCGCTCGGCGAGTTGGAAACGCCCGACATCCCGGCAGACGTCGATCTCGTTGAGCCTTCCGAGTTCTCGCTGCCTCGGTTTGAGGCGCTTGGTGAGCGTGAGGACGACATCGACATCGAGGAGATCGACTAGGCACGGTGGCAAGACTCGCGGTGCACGTCACACCCAAGGCCGGAGTAGATGCGATCTCCGGATGGCGGGGCAGCGAACTCGGCGTCAGAGTCACGTCAGCTCCCGAGGGGGGCAAGGCGAACGCCGCGGTCTGCAGAGTCGTTGCCGGAGCGCTTGGCGTCCCGAAGACCCATGTCTCGGTTGCTCGTGGGGACACCTCCCGCCACAAGATCCTCGAGATATCGGGCGTAGACGACGGGTTCATAGCTGCGGCTCTCGGCACTCCTGAACCTGGGCTGTTCTGAGCCGAGACGGCTGGCAGGCTTGCGTCATCGCCATTCGGCTGAGCCGGTGCGGTGGTTTGACCCTGTTTGCCGAGCGCGCTACCATCGCGACTACCGCGCATGCCTGATGGCGCGGTGCGGCGTTGATGGGGACGAGTAGCGGACGAGTCCGCCCCTCCAGCGAGCGGGAACCGGTGGAAGCCCGCGGGGAAACGGTGTTTGCGAAGATCACCCCTGAGCCCTGGACCGAACGACTCGGCAAGAGTCGCTAGGCTCCAGCGGGAGCTCCCGTTATCGAGCAGCAGAGTGGCGCGTCCGCCCATTAGGGGGCTCGCAACCTGGGTGGTACCGCGGAGTGCAGATGGACGCGCTTCGTCCCAGTGGGTAGGGACGAGGCGCGTATTTGTTTTTCTGGAGTGCATGAGCCAACTGAGAGGTCAACACGGTGGCGGACTACAAGAGCACGATGAACCTTCCGCAGACGGACTTCCCGATGAGAGCGAATCTCTCGCAGAGGGAGCCTGAGTGGCTCGCGAAATGGGACGCGCTCGATGTTCACAAACGCGGACTCGAGAAGCGCCAGGACGGTCCGGATTTCGTGCTCCACGATGGGCCGCCGTATGCGAACGGTCACATCCACATGGGAACCGCCTACAACAAGGTCCTGAAGGACCTCATCGTCAGGTACAAGTCGATGCGCGGTTACCGTTCACCTTACGTTCCGGGCTGGGACTGCCACGGGCAGCCTATCGAGCATCAGGTGGAGAAGAACCTGGGTCCGAAGGGAATGGCCGAGACGAGCCAAGCCGAACTGCGTGCGCTCTGCCGTGACTACGCGCTGAAGTTCGTGGACGTCCAGCGCGAGGAGTTCAAGAGGCTCGGCGTGCTCGGCGACTGGGAGAACCCCTACCTGACCCTTAGCCCGTCGTACGAGGCCGGCAATGTCCGAATCTTCAAGAAGATGTACCTCGAGGGGGCCATCTATAAGGGACGCAAGCCGATTCACTGGTGCATCCGCTGCCACACCGCACTCGCCGAGGCCGAGATCGAGTACGCGGACGTTACCTCCAACAGCATCTACGTCGCGTTCAGATTCCTCTCGGCTACCCCATGGGATGCCGAGGGCGACGCTCAGATGCTCATCTGGACGACAACGCCCTGGACTCTCCCGGCAAATGTCGCAGTCACGCTTGCCGGCGACGCGGACTACGTGGGCGTCAAGGTTGGCGGGCGCGTGCTCGTAATGGCCGAGGAGCTTGTCGAGGCCGTCGCCGAGGCCGCCGGATGGGAGTCCGGGGAGTTCGAAGTGCTCGGACCCCGCGTCAAGGGTAGCGACCTGTCGGGCATGCAATACGCCCACCCGATACACGAAGGCGTCGAAGGCGTGATCATCACGGGCTCTCACGTCGAGCTCTCCACCGGCACAGGTGCCGTTCACACAGCACCCGGGCACGGCGAGGATGACTACCTAGTGGGCCTCAAGTTCGGCCTCCCGATGCCGATGCCGGTCCGTGACGACGGTACTTTCGACGCTGGCGGGGGCCCGTTCGAAGGTATGAGCGTCCGCAGCGCCAACCCGGACATCATCGCGTGGCTGTCGGAGCGCGGGAGCCTCATCGCTTCAGGCGAAATCACGCACAGCTATCCGCACTGCTGGCGTTGCAAGCAGCCGGTCATCTTCAGGGCAACCGAGCAGTGGTTCGTGTCCATGGAGAACACCGGCCTTCGGGACAATGCGATGGCCGCCATCGGCCAGGTCGAGTGGATCCCCGGCTGGAGCGTGAACCGCATCTCGGCGATGGTCGGCGACCGGCCCGACTGGTGTATCAGCCGTCAGAGGGCCTGGGGAGTCCCTGTCCCGGTGTTCTCGTGCGCGAAGTGCAGTGAGACCGTGGCAACCGAGGCGACCTTCGACGCGGTCATCCATCTGTTCGAGACCGAGGGCGCCGATGCATGGTTCACCAAGCGTCCGGAGGAGTATCTGCCTGAGGGAACCGCGTGTCCCCGCTGTGGCGGAACGCACCTCGTCGCCGAGAAGGACATCGTCGATGTGTGGTGGGAGAGCGGGGTCTCGCACACGAGCGTCCTGGAGGCTCGACCTGAGCTTCATCGTCCTGCTGAGCTCTACCTCGAAGGTTCCGACCAGCACCGGGGATGGTTCCAGTCTTCACTGCTCACGAGTGTGGGAGCCTACGGGGAGGCGCCTTTCGAGCGCGTCTTGACGCACGGGTTCATCGTCGATGGTGATGGCCGCAAGATGTCGAAGTCTCTCGGCAACGTGGTCTCGCCGTTGGACGTCATCGCGAAGTCCGGAGCCGACATCGTTCGGCTGTGGGTAGCGGCTGCTGACTACGGCCAGGACGTGAGCGTATCCGATGAGATCCTCGACCGTACGAGCGAAGCGTACCGCCGCATCCGCAACACGTTCCGGTTCCTTCTGAGCAACCTGTATGACTTTGACCCGGGCACCCGAGTGGCGTGGTCGGAGATGCCTGAACTCGACCGTTTCGCGCTGGTTCAGCTCTCCGATGTTCTCGGCAAGGTGACCAAGCACTACGACGAGTGGCGCTTCCACATGGTCTATCGAACCATCTTCGACTATGTGGGCGAGCTCTCCAGCGTCTACCTGGACGTTATGAAGGACCGCCTCTATGCGGACGCCACGGATTCGGTATCGCGGCGTTCGGCCCAGACCGTGCTCGCCGAGATACTCGGGGTGCTCGTCCGCGTGCTCACGCCGATACTCTCTTTCACCTGCGAGGAAGTCTGGACCTTCATGCCCGAATCGCTGCGCGACGAGGAGAGCGTTCAGCTCTCCGACTGGCCAGTGCTGCAGCTGCCTGCCGAGGAAGGCGACTCTCTGCGTGCGACCTACACTACGGTGCTCGACGTGAGGGACGTTGTCACGCGGGCGCTCGAGGACGCGCGCAACGACAAGCGCATCGGCAAGAGCCAGGAGGCGGCCGTTCGCATCACCGCTCCGGCAGAGACGGCGGCAGTGCTGCGAAACCGTGCGCCCGGCGCGCTGGCCGAGCTGCTGATCGTCGCGTCAGTATCGGTTGAGGACGGTGAAGATCTCTCGGTGGAGGTCGGTCCCGCCGGCGGCGAGAAGTGTCCCCGGTGCTGGAATTACCGTACCTTGGGCGTGTCGGCCGATC
>DATHUB010000099.1:0-6947 GCA_035462695.1 Coriobacteriia bacterium
GTGACCTAAGCCACCGAAGCTTTCTACGCGCCCGATCTCGAGGATTAGTACGCTGACTTTTCAGAAGCTATTAAGGGCGAGGCCAGGGCATACGTCGCCAAGGAGCTGCCTCCCACTATCTTAGTCTCCGATGTGAATAACCTGGTTCAGTCGCAAGACGCCGCGACTCAGATCATCGACGTTCGAAAGGCCGAGGACTTTGCAAAGGGCCATATCGAAGGCGCGACGAACATCGTCTGGACGGACATCGCAGATCAGCTAGGCCAGATAGACTCTGACAAGAAGGTCATTGTCTACTGCTACACCGGACACACCGGCGGCGAAGCTGCCAGCTTCCTGAACCTCATGGGCTACGAGACGTACAACATGAAGTTCGGCATGAGCGGCTGGAACAGCGACGAGGCGGAAGGCGGAGCGCTAGGCTTCGAGCCTGCGGCAGTCGCCAACTACGCGACAGTCAAGTAGAGCCTCGCGCAAGCGGCGCGCGAAGAAAGGGGCCCCTCTCACGGGGCCGCTTTTGTCTCGGACGCGGGGAGCGGAGATTCCGACTACTACGGCTGGCGAGTCATACACCCTGTGGCGTCGCGGTTAAGCGTAGCTAGCTTCGGGTAAACAATAGCTAACAGGCCGCAACGAAAGGCGGATGTTATGCCCGACATGGTTAACGTTCCGGTTCCGGTCGACCGGCTACAGGAAGTCTACGAGGTTCTTGCGAGAAGGCCTGCGGGGCCCGCGATCGTTCAAGAGTCCGAGGACGGCTACCCGCATGGATGGAGCGCCGCTCTGATCGACCGCATGTTCGTGGAGTCGTCGAGCGCCATGAGGCGGATTCTCCGTTCCGTAGCTCAGAAGTCGCCCGGCTGGATCACCACTGGCCAGATCGCCGATGCCTCCGGGCTGACCGCGCGACAGGTGGTTGCGTCACTCGGACCGTTCGAGAAGCGGGTTCGCGGTCGGTACGGAATGAGCGAGTGGCCGTTCGCGGCAAGAGAATTCGTCGACGAAGGCATCTTGAAGTACTCCATGTCGCCCACAGTGGCGACCAGAATTCTTGGACTGGCCGTGGAGTTTGAGACGCAGGACAAGGAGTCCGCGTAAGAGAGCACGTCACAGAAGGTACGGGCCCATCTATCGTTCGCCTTCAGGAGGCGATTCACATGTTGTGGACCATCATCGGAGTCTTGGTAGTGCTCTGGCTTCTCGGTTTCGGCTTGAACATCGGCGGTGGACTGATTCACGCGCTGATCGTCATCGCGCTCGTCTTGCTTGTGTTCAACCTGATCTCGGGTCGCCGAAGCGCGTAGGCAGCCGTCGCCGGTCGAACCCGGTGTCGTCCAACCACTCGTTCACATCAAGCCAACCCCAGCGTCCGGCGTCGAGACTGCGGGCCGCAAATGAAGGGAAGTCTGTCATGTCCAATGCAACCATGGCTTCTGTCAATCGTAGCCAGCTCCATACCGAGGTTCGTTCACCCATCGAGACCGTCTTGGCGCGTGTGGTCTGGTTCGTGTTCGGCGCGATCGAGATACTCCTCGCCGTACGTTTCTTGCTCACACTGCTTGGCGCCAACGCCGAGGCGGGATTCGTGAAGTTCATATACGCGGCGTCCGATGTCTTCATGGCCCCCTTCAACGCGATCTTCAGCACTGACCGTGTGGCAGGGGCGACTTTCGAGTGGAGCGCGCTCGTCGCTATCGCTGTCTACGCTCTGATCGCCTGGGGCCTTGTTGCCCTGATAGGCGTTGTGAGTCCTCGCCAACACGCGCAGACCGTCGAGCGTGTCGAAACGGACGAAGACGTCCAGACTCAGTAACTGCGCTGCCCGCCCTCAGAGATGGGGGCGGGCGTCGACCGTGTCTGCACACCCGTCACGGCGTTAGTCGTGCGTGGTGCCGTGCTCGCGGGCATCATTCTCCGCGTCCGTGTGGCCGGAGGAGGTGTCCGACTCGGCGGTGTGCGCACCCGAACCGCTGTCCGCCGCAGTGTGCTCGCTCTCTGGCGAGTGGTGCGGCGTCTCCTCATTGGAGGACGTTTCGCACTCCGTTAGTGCGTGAGTCTTCGTGAGTTCGGAGCATTCGTCGCTCTCGTGAGCTCCAGCTGAAGAGATGACGACACCGCGGCTAGCAACACTGTCGCTTCCCCTGCGGTGGGAGTCGGTCGCCTTCGGCGCCACAACCGCGAGCGATGCGCTAGTCAGACGGGGCTCAAAGTCCGCGCGTGTGAACGTGGCCTGATGCAACGCGGCAGGTGACAGCGCGGTCGCTGCAAGCGCTAACCCAACACCGGCCTTCGCCGTAACCGGCCAACTCGGGAAGGCCGTACCGATTGAGGCGACACCGGACTTGACGGCATGCGCGACTCGGCCGGCAGCCTGAGAAGCCCGCTCCATAGCGAGTGAGGCGGTCGGGAAGAGGAACGCCATACCTTGTAGGTAGCGCGGGGTGTGTGCGCGTCGATACTCCGTCATGCAACGCTCGCAGCCGGCAAGGTGAACGTGCATGGCTTGCGCCCTTGTGGCGCTGACCCCCGAACCGAGGTCCCGATAGATGATCTCCGTCGCATCGCGGCACGCAACCGGCAGTTCCCGCATCGCCGAATAGGCTTCGCCGAACGCCGACCGCGCACGAGAGACCAGGACGTCTGCATTCGCCGGCGTGGTTTCCAACTCACGTGCGATGTCTGCAGAGGACATGTCGTGGAACTCGCGGAGGACGAGTGCCTTCCTTTGCCGAGCGGGGAGTCGGCGAAGCGCGAGGAAGATCGTGCCCGTTGCCTCATCGCTGAACAGCGCATCCGCGGGCGCCGCCGACTCCTCGGTCTCAGTCGCCGCCGAATCGAAGTACTCCGCCTGTGTCTTGCGTTTGCGCGTCGCGTCGATCACCACGTTGTGGGCGAGGGTGTATAGCCAGGCTCTCGGCTTCGAGACCGTCGATCCCGACGCGGCGGCAGCGCGAAGGAAGACCTCTTGCACGGCGTCCTCGGCCGCCTGGTGATCTCTCAGATGCAGCAGGCAGTAGCCGTAAAGCGCTGCGCGGTATCGACGATGGAGCTCGTCAAACGAAGTCTGATCGCCTTGGGAGGACGCCGCGAGCAAGCGCTCGTCGCTATGGCGGCTGAACCTCAGCCTGCCGATTCCCGTCGATTCCGGTGGGGCGCTCAAGTTGATCTCAATTCATGTGCGGGCCTACTCGTGGTGTTCACCATCATGGTTCCCCGAATGACCATCATACGACGGGTCGTGGTCGGAGTCGTCGGATGCCGCGCGCGATGATTCGCGATGCTGCGCCGATTCCAACGTGCGCACGCCGTCAGGCGCCTGGCGATTCTGATGCACCTGCTCCACTTCTCTGCGCTCATTCTCATGACGGCGCGCCGAGTGCTTCTTCGCCGTGGCTTTCCGCTTGTGGGTCGTCGATGTCAACGCTTCGTGCGCCTTCTCGTTGCCATCGCGCTTCTGGACATGGTCGGGGTCAACACACGCGGTCGCCGTTACCGACCTGGTCATGGCTTGAAGTCGTACCGGCTGCGTAACTGGCCGATCATTGGCGATCGCAACACTACCAGCGACGACGCTGCCGATAACCAGGCCCACGGCAAGTCCGGTCAGTCCTTGTCTCATGGTTGTCTCCTCTCTTGGCGGGTTCATCACTGAGGACGAATGCGGAGACAGAACCTTTCACGAGAGTGCGGAATCATGCGGGAAGTAGGTCGGCGACCTATGTCACCGCATCGAGCCAGCCGCCCGTGAATCCTGCGCGGCGCAGGCCGGTCTCCACTGGCGCGCATCGCTTCATCAATTCCCAGAACCATCCAGTGACTTGGTTCTCGATCATCATGACTATCGGCCCTTGGTCAAGCGCGTAGTACCCCTTCGAGATCCAGGGCCTGCCGTCGCCGAACGCGTCGAAGGTGGGATTGAAACTGCACTTGAAGCCGTACACGCTCTCCATGTCGGGATACTGTTCGTGAAACGCCTGTATCGCAGGGAGCACGATTTCGGGCGCGAACGGAAGAGACGCGATGGCGGCCCAAGGGGCGATCGTGCCGTCATCCGGCCCCCAAGGAATCCCCCGCGCACGGTAGTCCAGAAAGCGCCGTTCTCGGCTGTCCACGCAGAGTGTCGCGGGCCCGGGGCCGTCGCTTGCCGTCACGCCCCAGATGTTCTCGGCGTACCCCCGGAATCCCCTCGGGTTGCGAATGGCGTAACTGCGCTGGACGTGCGTGGCGCGCCGACTGTTCTCGAAGTAGTCGATGCCGCGTTCGCGCAGGTAGGAGTCTTGGATGCCTCGGAAGTCGATCCAAACGTGCGAAAGCTGGTGCACGAAGAGCGGTCCACCGTACACGAACTCTTGGCCGTAGAGCTTCTTCCACTGGTACGTGCTCAGCCACGCGTCGTAGGCGGTTGCCGGGAGAGGATGAGAAGGTGATCCCAGGCCGAGTGCGTAGAGCAGCAGTGCCTCGTTATAGCCGGTCCAGTGAAACCGCAGAAACCCCGTCTCCGGTTTCCACCCGTGCGTGACCGCGCTACTGCCGTTGCGCGCCCAGTCCCAATCGACGCGCCGGTACAGCTCCTCGGCGCACTCACGGATCTCGCGCTCCTCCGGCGTGTCGAGATCGAAGAAGGCGTTGCATGCGAGCACGCCCGCGATCAGGAGCGTTGAGTCGATCGTTGAGAGTTCCGATTTCCAGGCGCGTCGGCCGCTGTTCATGTGCAGGAAGTGGTAGTAGAAGCCCTTGTAGCCGGTGGCGTCCGGCTCGGTTCCCTGAGCAGAGTCGCGGAAGAAGCGGAGAGTGGTCAGCACGCGATCGACCGCGTCTCCGCGGTTCACGTAGCCACGATGGGCGCCGACGGTGTAGGCGGCCAGACCGAGCCCCACCGCTGCGATGCTGCAGTGTGAGCCCGGCCGCGTAGTGTCGCGGACCAGTCCGTTGCGTGGGTTTGCCTCGGCGATGAAGTAGCCGAAAGTGTCGCGCTGGAGCTTCAGAAGATCCGCTTCAGAGTAGGTCTCGTTCATCGTCGCAGCGCCCCGTCTCTGGCGTACCCGGCGGGGTGGGCCCCGATTGGGATTACGTGACGGGTATCCACAGTCCATTCTCTCCGCGGATAGTCCGTCCCTGACATCATCGAATCCAATGAAGCGAAGAGCTGGCAATTTGCGCGGCAATTCTTGCGGCGGTGCTATTCTCGACAATGTAGTTTCGCAGACGGTGCGGCCCTGACGTGCGGGGGTATTGCTTTGGAGTCTGAGTCCAAGGTAGGCGTGTACTCGATCAACGCCGTTGCGGAGAACACGGGGGTGCCGGCCAGCACGCTTCGCCACTGGGAGAAGATCTACGGCGTGATCAAGCCCACGCGGACAGACGGTGGCCACCGTCTGTACAGCGGCGAGGACGTTGAGCGCATCAAGTGGCTCAAGCACAAGATCGACGACGAGGGTGTTCAAGCCGCCGCTGCGCACAAGCTGCTAGCGCGCGAGATGAAGAAGATCAGCTCCGTCGCTGATGAGGCTCACGTTCGTGGCGCGGTCATGATCCTAGTCGCCGAGAAGGATCCGATCACCGCCGAACTCGAGGAGTACTTCCTCGGTCAAGAGGGTTATGACGTCCACATCGTGCTCGACGGGCTCAAGGCACTCAAGAGCGCCGAGACACTTCAACCCGACCTCATCATCATCGACGTCATTCTCCCCGGCATGAGCGGGCTGAAGGTCTGCTCTGCGCTAAAGAACAACAAGAAGACTCAGCACATTCCTGTGCTCGTGTTCAGTGTTCTCGACGTGCGGGATCGCGCGCTGAGCGCGGGCGCGGACGCCTTCCTTCTAAAACCGATCGAGCAGCCGAAGCTAATCGGCGCCGTGAAGTCCCTACTGGGCACGCCGAAGCGGGGAGGTACTCGTGAACAGGATCAGTAGTGGCAGCGAGGCACTGGATCTGATCTTGGGCGGGGGGTTTCCTGAGAACTCGATCAACATAATCATGGGGTTGCCAGGCACCGGCAAGACGATACTCGCCGAGAAGGTCATCTTCAGCAACGCGTCGGCGGAACGGCCCGCCCTCTATCTGAGTACTATCTCCGAGCCGCTCGACAAGATGCTCAGGTACCTGCAGGAGTTCGACTACTTCGATCCCGACATGATCGGAGAGGCGGTAGTCTACGAGGATCTGAGCCACGTCTTGCGCAGCCAAGGACTTGAGGGACTCGTGAGCGAGGTTATCAGCCTGGTCAAGGAACAACGTCCCTCCTTCCTTGTCATCGACAGCTTCAAAGCGCTGCATCCCTTCGCAGCGAGCCGTGGTGAGTTCCGGCAGCGAATGACCGATCTGATGACGGCCCTCTCATCACTCGCCATCACCACGTTTCTCGTAGGCGAGTACTCATCGGATGAGGTTTCGTCGCTACCTGAGTTCGCGATCGCCGACGGAGTCCTCGAACTCGTTCTCCAGAAGGTGGGTGTCAAGGACGCGCGCTACCTGCGGGTGATGAAGGAGCGCGGATCGGACTTCTTCAGCGGAGAGCACGCATTCAAGATCACGGTCTCGGGACTCGAAGTCTTCCCGCGCGTCGTGACTCCTCCGACTGCGATCGCCTACACCGTCGATCACGAGCGCATGAAGACCGGCGTCGAAGTGCTCGATACTATGGTCGCCGACGGCTTCTGGAAGGGCGCTACAACAGTAACGTTCGGCCCTCCGGGTAGCGGCAAGACTCTTCTCGGCCTGCACTTCATCTTTAAGGGCATCGAGAAGGGTCAGAAGGCACTAGTGGCCACGATGCAGGAAAACCCGACGCGGCTCGCCCGCATCGCGGCCGGCTTTGGTTGGGATCTTCAGGGGGCAGTCGACAGCGGCATGCTCACGTTGTTCTACGTGTCACCGGTCGACATCTACATCGACGAGTTCGTCCACAAAGTGGGTCGGCTCGCTGTGGACGGTGGCGTCAGCCGGAT
>DATHUB010000100.1:0-9428 GCA_035462695.1 Coriobacteriia bacterium
ACCAGCTGAAACGAGAGCTTCTTCTCGCGTAGGGCCACGCCGAGCGGCCCCTCCTCGAAGATCTTGCGGAACCGCTGTTCGCTCTCGGCCAGGGCTCGCGCCTGCCGTATCCTTTCGTTCACGTCTGTCGAGATGCCAGCAGTCCCGTAGATCCGGCCGGACGAGTCTTTCAAGGGGAACTTGGTCGTCAGGTAGACGATGGACCTGCCATCTGAGAGAAGCACCTCCTCCTCGAACTGTCGCGCCTGTCCGCTTTCCAGCACTTGCCGGTCGTTGGCGCGCATCTGGTCTGCGACGTTCTTGGGCAGCAGGTCGTAGTCGTCTTTGCCTACCGCATCCTCTTTCGCCATGCCGAAGCGGTCCACGAATTCATCGTTGACCCGGATGAACCGCCCGTCCACGTCCTTCATGTAGATGACGGCGGGGGAGTTGTCGATCACCGCTCTGAGCTGCCCCTCACTCTTCGCCAGCGCGGCCTCAGCTTGCTTCTGCGACGTGATGTTCGAGATGTAGATAGTAAGACCGTTTGCCGAGGGGATCGCGTGCACAGAAGCCCACATGTCGTTGGGCGCGTAGTACTCCTCGAAGCTCACGGACTCCTGATCGTTCATCGCCTTCTGGAACTGGTGGTAGAAGACCGAGCCGACGATGTCGGGCAGGATCTCCCAGATGTTGTGCCCGATGAGCTCGCTGCGCTTCTGATGCAAGAGGTACTCGGCCCGACCGTTCACGTAGGTGAAACGCCACTCGTTGTCGAGGGCGATGAAGCCGTCCGCCATGCTCTCAAACACATCTGAGAGCGCACCCGCAGTGTGTTCGGCAACCGAGGAGATCCGGGCGGCCTCATCGCGCGTCGCGACCTCCGTCGTCGTCTCCGCAACCTCGAGCAAGACGCCCTTCTCGCCTTCGAAATCGAATGGGCAGAAGCGAAACGAGAAGTAGGCATCGGTGAGCGGTCCTTGCTGGGAGCGCCGCATCTTGTAGCGCCTGTCGGTCCATGACGTCGGCTCGCTGGAGTCCATTACCTTGATCAGTACCGGCAGCGTCTCGCCAGAGATCTCCGGCCACACGGAGGCATAGGGCAGACCGAGCATCGGCTTGTCGGGTGCCAGGCGTTGATAGGCGCGGTTGAGGTATCGATGTATGAGGTCCGGGCCGACCAGCAGAGCCACACCGATCGGCAGATCGTCGGCAATGCGCAGCAGCGTCTCGCGCGAAACATCCACTGCCCGTTCGCGCCCGGCTGTCCCGCTCCGCTCCACCAATGCCACCTCCTTCGCAGCTCTCGGAGTATGTCCCCAAGGTGAGTTCGTGAAACCCCCTCGCCCGGTGCGGTAGGAGGGTAGACATCATGCCGGGAGGTGCAGCGATGAGAGAGGGCTCGGTACGCTGGAAGACCGTGCTGGGCAACGCCCTGTACCTCGTCGTCGTCGCGATACTCCTGCTCGCGATTGCACGCTACAACGACGTGCTCTTCCACACCACGATCGAGGTCTTCAGCATGATCGTGGCGGCTGCGGTGACCATCGTGGCATTCAACGGCCGCCGTCTGCTCGACAACGACTACCTGCTGTTGATTGGGATCGCGTACCTGAGTTTCGTGATTCTGGACGTGCCACACATGCTCGCGTTTCCGGGAATCAACATCTTCGGCGAAAATGGGCTTGACTACGCAGCGCAGCTGTACGTGGCCCAACGGCTGATCTTGGCAACCTCTTTTGTCATCGCACCGGCGTTTCTGCGATACCGGCTGAGGCCATATCTCGCGCTCTTCATCTACCTGGCGCTCACGTCTCTCGCCCTGTATTCCATCTTCGGCGCACGCGTCTTCCCCACCGCGTATCTGCCTGAGACAGGGCTGACGTCGTTCAAGGTCGGAAGTCAGGTACTCATCACCGTGATGTTCACGGCGTCGTTGCTCGCTCTCGCCGTGAACCGCGCCAGCTTCGATCGGACCGTGCTCTGGCTGCTCCTCGCCTCCAATGTCGCGTTCATCGTTTCAGAGGTGCTGCTCTCCCTGTACACCGATCAGCACGATCCACTCCTTCTTGTGGGACATCTTGCGCAAGGTATGGCGTTCTACCTCACATACAAGGCGGTCGTCGAGACAGCTTTGGTCAGACCGAGCACGCTGTTGTACAAGTCGCTTGCCGACCGGGAACGCGCGCTGAGCGTGAGCGAGCGCCGATACCGCGAGGTCGCCGAGACGCTGCAGACGGCGCTGCTCCAGCTTCCCGAGGACGTCCCCGGCGTCTCTCTGGTGCATCGCTACCAGTCGTCGTCCGACACCGCGCGTATCGGAGGCGACTTCTACGACGTCTTCGAGGCGGGGACAGACTCAGTGGCGTTCGCGCTCGGCGATGTGTCGGGGAAAGGGCTGCCGGCGGCAACCACTACAGCCGAGGTCAAGAGCACGCTGCGCGCGTATGCGTACCTTGAACCGAATCCACGATTCGTACTTGAGCACACGAACACCGTCCTACGCCGTCTACTCGGGGAGTCGCAGTTCGTTACCGCCGTGTTCGGAGTCCTCAACCTCACGGACGGCCGGCTCGAGATCGCGAGTGCCGGCCACGAGGAACCAGTGCTATGTCTGCGCGAGAGCTGCCAGTTTCTCGAGTTGCCGACGAACATTCCGCTAGGCATTGAAGGCCACGCGCTTTACGAATCGATAGTGCTCGATCTCAGGCCCGGCGAGGGCATCATCACCTACACCGACGGCATCCCGGACGCCCGACGGGGCCAGGACATGTTCGGGCGGGAAAGGATCAGGCAGCTGGTTGCCGGGATGGATCCGAAGGAGCCCGGGAAGGTGGTCGAGCGGATTGTGGAAGAGACGCTCGCTTTCACTGGCGGCGTCCTCTCTGATGACATCGCGGTTCTCGGCGTGCAACTGACGCCAGACTCATCCAGCGGGTAGATAGGGACATCGGTCGTGCTGCTAGCATCGCGCGCTGACTAGGACAGCCGACGCGTGCAGCGTGATGATGGAGTAGCGACAGGAGGTAGTGCAGATGCGTACGTTCGAGGTGAGATCGCCGAGCATGTCGCGAGGGGACATGCTCAACCCTCGCTACACTGACGAGAAGCGTGGAGGGACGAACCGCTCGTTCCCTCTGCACATCGACCGACTGCCAGCGGACACTCAGTCCGTTGCGTGGGCGCTGGTCGACCGCGATGAGGGAGACTTCCTTCACTGGCTCGTCGTCGATGTTCCTCCGGGCAACATCGAGATTGCCGAGGCCGCATCACGACAAGCGATGCCTCCCGGTTCGCGGGAACTCTACAACCAGGCGGGTTTCGAGGGCTATCAGGGACCCGACCCAACGCCTCGTACGGGCACCCATCGATATGAACTCGTCGCCTACGCTCTTGATACGCCGACTCTCGAGATCGAGGAGCATGCCGACCTGAAGCGATTCCAAGAGGCCGCCGAGCAGCATGCCTTGGCGACCGGCCAGGACTACTGGATCTACGAGACGTAGTCAGGCGAGTCGGCGGAGTCGCCGGGTCAGTACCTGACCGGTTCGGAGAGGCGGTCCTCGATCGCCGAGACGAGTGAGCGCCAAGGCGAGGGGCCGTCGGCAAGGACAGCCTGAAGGTGCTCGAAGAGAGGCGAGTGCTGCCCAGGCGTGGTCGCCTCCTCCAAACGCACGTAGCGCGTCGAGAGGCCTCGCACCTCGCGGTAGAGCTCGATTGCGACAGTGTTCAGTTCGTCGTCAACGAGCACCATCGAAGCTCCGCACTGCGGCTCGAGTTCGGCAGTCTCGTGCACCCATCCGCCGGTGTTGTAGACGGCGAGCGGCTCTCCAAATCCCTTGACCGTCTGCCCTCGCCTGACGAGCGGATGGTGGGTGTGGCCGAAAACGAAGGTCACTTCGGTGGGCGTTCGGCCCGCGCTTTCGCGCTCGAGCTGTTCGCGCACGTACTGCCCCACATACTCCTCGAGCCCTCTATCGTGTGCCTTCACCGCGGTCGTGCCACCATAGTAGGCGCGCCTTCCGAAGGTGTCGGCCCACGAGTTGAGTTGTCCCAGGACGAAGCCGATGAGGTGTGCTTGCGCCTCGTCCTCCAGAAGGTTCCACGACGTTCGATTACGCACTACTCGGGCGAGGTTGTGAGAGAGCCGGTCAACAAGGTCGGCCCGTGCCGCCGGACTGCGAAGGTGGTCGTAGACGTATTGGACACTCTCGCCGGGCTCCCCTGCACGGCCCAAAGCGGACCAGAAGAAGTCAATCCAGGCGAAGTTGCCTTCTTCGAGCTGGCTCACGTCGGCTGGCGGAGGTGCATTGAACAGCGACGTGTTCAGATTGGTGAGCAGCTTATACGCCGCCTCGATGTAGTGACCGTGGTGGAACACGACCGCACGGTCGCCCCTCACCAGCCCAAGGTTCGGGTAGCTCGCCGAAACCATCTGTCCGGTGCCCGGAACGGTATCGCCCGGCCCGCCTGTGGTCGCGCGAGCACGACGCAGCAGGGTGGTCAGAAGGGGGGAGGGCACAGGGTGCAGCTCGTTCTCGCGCATCATCCTCGTTGTATACCAAGGGTGCGGGATTTCGAGCGCCGGATCGTGTCGCGCCAGGAAGTCGGCGAACTGTGTCTCGCGGGCCGTTTCCCACAGGTGATGGTCGTGATTGCCGGGGACATACCACACTGCCTCGAACACCTCGTCACCGGGAACCATGACCAGTTCCATGAAGCGCTGGAAGACCGTTGCTGAGACTTCGTCGCTCGCCAGCGCCAGTTCAAAGATGTCGCCATTGAGGACGAGCACCGGCTTGACGCCGAAGTTGGCGGCGGTGACTGAACGACAGCACTCCACGAGAGCACGCAGGACATCACTCGCGCCTGGTCGCCCGTCGGCATCGACGCCTGTCAGGAGGCTGCGGTCGCTCCCAAGATGCAGGTCGGAAAGGCATACATAGCGAACGGGAACCGCCATTGCTGCCTCCTCGTCTACCCACCCGCAGTGCCGAGCCGCTAGTCGAGCCACTCCCGAACCGCGGACTCGACGCCCACACGTCCGGCCTCGACGACGCCGGCGAACCGCACGGTCGCCTCGTCGAGCTCGGCGAGGGCGCGTGGTGCGCACGCGCAGGTCGCGCCCGCGAGTTCTTGCACCTTCGCGAGCAGTTCGACACCGGAGAGCCCCTCGTACTCGGACGGCAGAGCGGCATCGTAGCTGACGCCGGTAAGAGCCTTCAGGACGTCCGCGCCGAACTTCGCCCAGTGGGCGGTGGAGACGACCAGCATAGGTGCGTCGTCGAAGGTTCGCTCGGCGACCTCCCAAGCGACCGCCGTATGCGGATCCAACAAGTAGCCCGTCTCATCGAACACGCGCCGGACGGTGCCGAGCGACTCATCGTTGGTGACGAAGTCGCCGATGAACAGCTCGCGCATGGAGCGGAACGTCTCCGGATCGACTTGGAAACGGCGCTTGTCGACGAGCTCTCCCATCCAGGCCCGCACCTTCTCGGCGCCGGCAAGATGATAGAGAAGGCGTTCTAGATTACTGGAGATCAGGATGTCCATGCTCGGGCTGGGCGTGGTGACAAACGCCCGTTCTCCGATGTCGTAGACCCCCGTCGCGATGAAGTCGGAAAGGACCTTGTTCTCATTGCTCGCACAGACCAGCCGACCGATAGGCACGCCCATACGGCGAGCGTAGTAGGCACCCAGGATGTTGCCGAAGTTCCCGGTGGGTACGCACACGTCCATCGGCTCGCCGGCCTTGACACCGCCCGAGGCGACCATGTCGGCGTACGCACTCACGTAGTAGACGATCTGGGGAAGCAGTCGGCCGAAGTTGATCGAGTTCGCACTCGACAGCTTCAGGCCGTGTTGCTCGTGCAATGAAGCATTGAACGTCTCATCGGCGAAGGCCGCCTTGACGGCATTCTGGCAGTCGTCGAAGTTGCCTCTGACTCCGAAGACCGCGACGTTGTCGCCCTGCTGAGTCACCATCTGCTTTCGCTGGATGTCGCTTACGCCCTCGTTGGGGTAGAACACGACGATCGATGTGTGCGCTCGGTCGGCAAAGCCTTCGAGCGCGGCCTTGCCGGTGTCGCCGCTCGTCGCAACGAGTATCAGGTAGTCGTCAACGAGCTCGCCGCGTTTCTGCTTGAGGTCAACGGCCGCCGAGAAGAACAGCGGCATGCACTGCAAGGCCATGTCTTTGAACGCGGATGTGGGGCCGTGCCAAAGCTCGAGGACGTGGATGTCAGGCCGCACTTCCACAACCGGTGCGATCCGAGGGTCGTCCCACTGCTCGCCGTATGCGGACTGCATGAGCGAATCGACATGCTCGGCGCACAGATCAACGCCGAAGCGTTCGAAAACCGTGGCTGCACGCCGCCAGTACGGTAGCTCCGCAAACCCGACGATCTCTCCCAGCTCGAACTGGGGCAGTTCGTCGGGCACGAAGAGCCCGCCTCCGGGCGCAATGCCTTTGACGACCACGTCGGTGAAGGTCTGATCGCCTTCGCCGAGGCCGCGGGTGTCGTGATACGTCGTGATTCTCATGTTCAGGATGATACCTGAGACGGGTTGCCGCGAAGCTACGCGCCCGGGAACCGGTCTCCAGCGCGCCCGAAACCGAGGCTGATGGCATGTTCCGGGCACACATCAACGCACGTCTCGCACATGAAGCACTCGGTGGCCCGCATCCTTTCGGCCGCGACCATCTCAGCGACCGGCAGTTGAACGGGACAGGCACGCGTGCAAGACCCGCACTGCCTGCATGCTTCCGAGTCTGCCGAGAGACGCAGGCGGGGGATGCGAGCCAGCGTGCCAAGTTTCTCGGCGACGATTCCCCACACCCCGAACGGGCAGAGATAGCGGCAGAAGCCACGCCGGCCAAATGCCGCGGGCGCCAACGTCAGGCCCACGAGCATGAAGTAGGTGATGAGGTTGCCGGACTCGGTGACCGACACGCCCGTCTCCGTCAGGTACAGGGGTGCGAACCTCTCCCACCCTCCGACCGAGATCGCGATTGCGGCGACACCGCCTGCCCAAGCCGCCCACAGGATGTACTTCACGGCAGGCAAGAAGCGCACCCTGTGCAGGGGACGCACCGCCACCGACTCCCACAACTGCTGCAGTCCGTTGAAAGGGCAGGCCCAGCCACAGAAAGACCTGCCAACGAAGAACGCGGAAGCGAAGACAGCGAGCCAAACCACGAGGGAGAGAGTGGCCACTCTCTCGAGCGTACCCTGGGTCATCAGGTACGGAGAGTAGTAGTTGAGTGTGACCGGTAGCGCGAGGAAGAGCGCGGCGAGAATGAATCGGCGCAGCTTCTGTCGGCGAGTGCTCATCGACTGAATGTCCTCTCTTGGGCTTGTAAGCGAACCGTTCAGGATCGCTTCGCATTATGCAAGACACATCAATGGCTACATCTCACAACCCGCGTGGGTAGAAGTTCGTCATGGAACTTCTGCTCGTGCAGACGATGGGAACAGTCATGAAGCGATATCCGTCGCGCTAAGGAGGACCCGATGGCATGGCAGCGTGAGATGGGATGGCAGAGACTCGACGAGCGCGGGCAGGAGCGCTGCGTGTTCGCGTGTGAGGAGGAGCTCTGCCTCCTCGCCGGAGCGGGCGGAATCGCGATCAACGGATCCGGACTCGTCTACGAATACCGGGTCGAGCTCGATACGAGATGGCAGGTCATGCGGACAGGGATTGTGGCGCATCTAGGGGCCGAGGAGTTCCACGTGCTGCTCGAGCGTCGGGACGGTGACTCCTGGACGATGGACGGTGTCCATGCAGCCCAGCTCGAGGGCTGCACCGACGTAGATTTCGAGTTCAGTGCTTCGACGAACACGCTTGCGATCAAGCGCCTCGGGCTTGAGATCGGCGAGGAAGGGCACAGCCGAGCAGTCTGGATATTGGAGCCAGAGCTGAAGCTCGACGTGCTCGACCAGCACTACAAGCGCATCGATGCGAACCGTTACGAGTACAGTGCCGGGGACTACTCCACCGTTCTCGAGGTGGATGACGACGACGTTGTGGTTCACTACCCCGGCCTTTTCGAGCCCGCCCTGGAACAGAGCCTGAAGTAGCTGCCGTTGCGGCAGGAGCGAGCAGGACACCCAGCGACTTCGGCTACTCGCCGGCCGCCAACTCCTCTGCGAGCAGATCCATAAGCAACGAATCACGCCAAGTGCCGTCGGGTGCCCGCTCGTAGCGCCGCATCGTGCCCACCGGGCGGAATCCAACGCGCTCGTAGGCGGCGATCGCACGCCGGTTCGCGACTGCGGGATCGATGTGCAACCTGTGGTGTCCGCGGACCTCGAACAGGTAGCGAGCCAGGGTCCTCAGGGCATCGAAGCCGTAGCCCTTCCCGATCCAAGGTGAGAGCAGAGCGATGTCGACACCCGCAAAGCGGTAGTCCGGGTCGTTCTCCTCCTCGTACTGGATGACGCCGGCGGCTTCTCCTTCAACGTCGATGACGAAGACGCTCGACTCCTCGTCATCGAGCCAACGCTGAACCTTCGCCGAGTCATCCCCCCACCACGGACTTGCTTCAGGGTCGTGAGCGATCTTGGCGGCGAGCGAAGCAGACTCCCCTGCATGCAGCGGCCGCAGCAGAACGCGGTCTCCCTTGAGATCGACTACTTCTCGCTGTGAGTGGTGTCCCGCTGTGTGAGTCATCGCTACTCCCCGCATCGCGTCTTTCAGGTACCCTTCATTCATATCCGAGAACGGGGGCCCTGTGTGAAGTACGTCGTCGTGATACTCGATGGCGCGTCCGGTTGGCCACTTGCCGAACTCGGCGGGAAGACCACTCTGGAGGCTGCCCGTACCCCGCATCTCGATGCCCTTGCCCGTGAGGGCATGGTCGGTCTGGCCCAGACGGTCCCCCCTGGTACCGAGCCCTCCTCCTCTGCAGCATGCACGTCGATCCTCGGCTACGACCCCGTGGCCGACTACGTTGGGCGTGGCGCGATCGAGGCGGCGAGCATGGGGATCGAGCTTGCCGATGACGAGATCGCTCTGCGGCTCAACCTGGTTGCTACCGCCGACGGGATCATGGAGAGCTACTCGTCCGGGCACATGACCACGCCGGAGTCGCGAGCGATCGTGAGCGAGCTCTCGGCGGTGCTCGATGACGAGACGTTTCGACTCTATCCCGGGGTGGCCTACAGGCACATTCTCGTGGTGAAGGGGCATCCGGAACTTCTGGACGTCACCTACACCCCTCCACACGACATCTCGGACAAACCGTTCTCCGAACACCTTCCCCAAGGGCCCGGCAGCGAGTTGCTCTTGCAGTACATGGCGCGAGCAAAGGTCCTTCTACTCGGCATGGCGGTCAACCAGTGTCGTGCGCAGAGCGGAGATCTGCCCGCCACGGACGTCTGGCCGTTCTGGCCGGGTGCGGCGCCCAAGGCCATGGAGGCGTTCGCCGAGAAGCGCGGCATCAGCGC
>DATHUB010000101.1:0-5572 GCA_035462695.1 Coriobacteriia bacterium
ATGGTCGCGAGCACGATGAGGATGTCGACCGAGGCGAGCGGCAGGTTCTTCAGGCCGAACAGAACCGGCGTGAACGCGACGTTTGCCGCAACGTTGAGCACTATCGGCACCAGAAGCCACGCGGGAGCGTCGCCCCTCGCGACCCTGAACGCCATGTAGGCGAACACAACGATAATGATCGGGTAGAGGACAGCCCAGATCGTTCCTATGACACTCCCCGGCGGCGTCCAGCTCGGTTTTGCGAGGCTGTCGTACCAGCTCACTGCGGAGCTTGCTGCGCGCTGTCCTGCCTGAGCCCTATCTGGTTGCCCTCGGTGTCCCGGACGAACGCGATGATGCCGACCATCGGACCCATGTCCCGTGGCGGACTGAGTACGGTACCGCCGGCCATCTCGGCACGCTGGATCATCCCGGCGATGTCTCCCTCCGCGTCGAAGTAGATGCGGGTCCCGAGCTCGCTCGGCTCGCTGATGCCCCGGAAGAGGTCGAAGGCGACCTCGTTCTCATTGCCGGCCGGCGCGGGAACCGCAACGTCCTCCATTCCCGGCATGACGACCATTTCGCGCCCCAGAAGCTTGCTGTAGAACTCCCGGGCTCTGTCCAAGTCAATGACCGGGATATCTGCCCACACGATCGCATTCGCCATCTCGATTCCTTTCGACGGTGTGCACAGAGTGTTCCCTGGGCATACACCTCCGTCTCACCATTTGATGAAGCGAACGAGGTGTTCCAGATGTCGGAGAGTGCGCAGGCTACAGCACCGGAACGCGTTCTGCTGCGCTCGATCAGCGACCGCGTCGAAATAGCACCGGGGGTGCACATGCCGAGGCTCGGCCTCGGTACTTCACAGTCGGCACCCGGCGAGGTCGAGCATGCGATTGAAGTCGCCTTCGACCTGGGCTACCGCCTCGTCGATACCGCCACGGCCTATCGCAACGAGCGGGCGATCGGCGCGGCGCTGGCAGCGACGGGGGTTCCTCGGCAAGACTACTTCGTCACGACGAAGGTGTGGGCCGACGACCAGGGCTATCGCCCGACGCTCGCGGCGTTCGAGACGAGCTGCAAGAAGCTGAAGCTCGACTACATCGACCTCTATCTCATCCACTGGCCGGATCCGCCCAACACCGCCGGCACGTGGAAGGCGATGGAGGAGCTGCTCGACGGCGGTTCGGTGCGGTCGATCGGCGTGTCGAACTTCACCGAGCGGGACCTCGAGACTCTGTTCGAGACCGCCCGAGTGATGCCGGCGGTCGACCAGTTCGAGCTGCACCCGCTCAGGCAGCGGCCCTACCTGCAGGACTACTGCCGAGAGAACGAGATCACGATCGAGGCTTGGGCGCCACTGATGCGCGGAAAGGCTCACCGCGTGCCGGAGCTCGTCGCGGTCGGTGAGCGCCATGGCAAGACCGCGGCACAGGTCTCCATCCGCTGGATCCTGCAGAAGGAGATGGTGACCGTCCCGAAGTCGGTCCACGCCGAGCGAATCCGTGAGAACGCGAGTGTCTTCGACTTCGAGCTGAGCCCTGAGGAGATGGCGGCGATCGACCAGCTCGACCGCGACCAGCACGCGCGATAGGGTGCGTCGCCGTTAGAAGCGCTACGGCCTGCCCTACGGCCCGCGCTACGGCGCCCTGGCGATCTAGCGCACCGGATGGCCCGTGAGCCACACGGTCGTCATGTAGTGCAGCCCGTCGCGCTCGGGCGAGCTCTCGGGCGCAATGCGCACCTTCTTGCCGGCCGCGTCCGCCGCTACGGCGATATGGCAGAGCGCGATGCCGACGTCGATCTGATTCATGAGCTGCAGATGATCCGCCCGGGAACGGTACAGGAGCGGTGCGCGAAAGCTCGCGTAGACGTCGATGCGGTCGTCGGCGATGAAGAAGCGCCACGGCTGTGTGTTGGCCGCCGACGGCGACAGCCGAGCGGCTTCCAGCAGCTCCGCATTCGCCCCGACGCCTTCCGGGGCGATCTCGGCCATCTCCTTGCGCTTCGTCTTGATCCGGTTGAGGAGCCCTCCCTCGGCGGCGTGCCCGAACGCGATGAGCACGACGGGCCGGTGATCGACCGGAATGTCCGGGTCGACCGGCACGAACGTCTCGCGTGTCGCCTGCCCGCCGATCCAGCAGGTAGCCAAACCCAGCATCGTAAGGTCGAGCACCGCATGCTCCATCGCATACCCGGCGTTCTCGAGCCAGCCGGGTCTCTCGGCAGACGTGACCAGCACGAAGTGTGGCGAAGAAGGCTTCCCATAGCTGCCGACAAGCCCTGGCATCACCTCACGCACGGCGTCGCCGTCCTCTAGCACCACGGCGCGCAGGTCGTGGCCGGGATAGAGGGCGGGGGCGTTCCGGAGGACCTCACGCACTTGATGGAGCTGAGATGCGGGGAGTGCGTTCGGGGCGTACTGACGAATCGACTTGCGTCGAGAAATCGCGTCCAGGCGGCTCATTGGTGCCTTCCAGCGTCAGGGCTCGGCTGGCCCGAGTGTGCGAGTGCTTACCGACTGTAACGAAGCCGACCGCTGCCGAGAAGAGCCGCGTAGCACGAGCGCATTGCCGACTAGGCGGGTACCAACTCTGCACGCTCTGCTCCCAAACGATTGGAGTCAACGATGGCAAACGTCGTGGTGTGGGTCGACATCCCGGTCGAGGACCTGACGCGTGCACGTGCGTTCTACGCGAAGCTCCTGCAGAACCCAGTCGATGAGTTCCCCGGGCAGGAAGGCCGCATGGCGCTCCTGATGCAGGTGGGAACGGGCGAGCCTGACGACGTGAGTGCGGACTTGACCACCGAGGCGATCACGCGTCCCAGCAGCACACACGGACCGGTGGTCTATCTCTCCGCGCAGGGCGACATCGACGGCATGCTGGAGCGCGCGGTCGAGGCGGGCGGCCAGATCCACGCGCCGAAGCAGGACTTCGGGGAGATGGGCGGCTGGCTCGCATGGATCATCGACAGCGAGGGGAACCTGATCGGGCTTCAACAGCCCAGCGTGTGATCCACCGTCATGCGGGTCTCGCGTCTAGACGGGCGAGCGGCAGGTGGGCAATCTCAGGAGATAGACGCTGATACCAGCCGCGGTCGCGACTAGGAGCAAGTCCGCGAGCAGCACCGGCACGAAGAACGTCGTGCTCGCAAGCACGCTGATCCACAGGGTCGACAGTGCCGCGACTTTGGTGTGCGGCCGGAGTCCTCGGCCGGACAAGTAGTCGCTGATGTGGTGACCGAGAACGGGGTGCTCAGTCAGCCATGTGTGGAGGCGTTCGGAGCTGCGCATGAAGCAGGCGGCCGCGAGCAAGACGAAGGGCGTCGTCGGTAGCAGGGGCAAGACGAGCCCGAGTACGCCCAGCCCCAGTGCGAGCACGCCGCAGGCGAAGAGTAGATGTCGGCCCAGCAGTCTCATAGGGCCAGCGTAGTGCCGACTGCGCTCGAAGTCGTTGACCGCGGTCAAGACGGAGGCGCCCGCCATACGCACGCCCCTCACCTCTTGATATGCAGAATCGCTCTGGTATTATGCGTAGGGTTATCAGCTACTACTGCGACACCGAAAGGGGGCCACGACTTGTGATATCGACCATCCATAGCGGGACGTCGGTGACGTCCTCCACACAGTCCGTCCTTATCTCGGTGCACCGCGAGGCCTGATCGTCTAGCTACTCGCGGGCACCCGAAACCTCAGGGAGACCGCGATGTACACGCAAGACACCCGGGCGCTCACGCGTCCTCAACACCCGCTCGATCTACCGGCCGCAGCCGTGTGGACCCTTGCCCTGATCGGCGAAGGCAGCTTACGGCTCGCGCACTCTCTCGATGCAGCGATCGCACAACCGTCGCCGCGTCGAGCCGACAAGAGACCGCCCGTTCAGCAGCCGTCGCACGAGGACTACCTCGTGCCGGACGCTTGGCGGATCCGATGAGGGGTGGCGGATTCGGGTTATCCTGCTCCGAGTCCGCCACCCGCGTCTTCCAGCTGGAGCAGCCGTGTTCATCCTCGAAGATCCGTACGTCTCCGACCTGCTTGCGGCCACCGTGCGCGAGCTCGGCCTGCCGGTGCTCGACACCCCGATGGCCCGAGCCAAGCTCGGCGGCAACGATGGCAGCTGCTTGCTGACCTCGGCTGATGCGTTTGCGGCGGCAGTGACTCCGGCCACGCGGCTCTACTCCAACTCGGAGAACGCCATCGGCTGGATCTCCCAGCACCTTGCGCACACGGACCTGCCCCGCAGGATCGGCCTGTTCAAGGACAAGGTGGCCTTCCGCGAGCTGATTGCGGACCTCTATCCGGACTACCGCTTCGTCGGTCTCGGCCTCTCCGAACTACGCGACTTCGACCCCTCGCGCCTGCGTACGCCGTTCGTCATCAAGCCCGCCGTCGGCTTCTTCAGCATGAGCGTCCACATCGTGGACTCGGCCGAGGCGTGGCCCGGCATCGTCGAGCGCATCGAGCGCGAGACTGCGGCATTCGCCCAGGTCTACCCCAACCAGGTGATCGGGATGGACCGCTTCGTCGCCGAGGAGGTCATCGAGGGCGAGGAGTTCGCGGTCGACGCCTACTTCGACGCCGAGGGCCGACCGGTGCTCGTCAACGTCCTCGCGCACCTGTTCGCCTCGGCCGACGACGTGAGCGACCGCGTCTACCTGACGAACGCCGAGACGGTCGAGCGGCTTGGCGCTCCGGCCATGGAGTTCCTCGCCGAAGTAGGTCGCCGAGCAAACCTCACCGACTTCCCCGTGCACGCCGAGATGCGCATCGACAGCGAGGGCAGGATCGCCCCTATCGAGATCAACCCGATGCGTTTCGGTGGCTGGTGCGCGACGGACCTCGCGCACTTCGCGTACGGCGTGAACCCGTATCGCTGCTACCTGCGAGGGGAGACTCCGGATTGGGCGCGCATCGCGGAGGAGACCGCTGGCAGAACCACGGCGCTCGTTATCGCCGATCTCCCCGGGACGGTGGATCTCTCGGCAATCGAGTCGGTGGACTACCAGCAGTTCGCCGAGCGCTTCACCAACGTGCTCGAGGTACGCCCTACCGACTTCAGCCGCTATCCGGTCTTCGCGTTCACGTTCGTGGACGTGCCCTCCGACGACCTCTCTGAGCTACACGCGGTCCTCGGCGTCGACTTGAGCGGGCACCTGCGCATGCGAGAGTGCGCATAGGGCGGGCAATCAAGCGACGCCGCTGACGAACCGCTAGCCTCGCCGCCGCACGAGTGCCACGACTCCCCCCACTATCGCGACGAGCAGCAGCGCCAGGACTCCGAGCGGGATGAGCGCGAGCCAGTTCCAGTGGAACGGCGCACCGCCGTAGGCGCCGAACCAAATGACCGGAAGTTCTCTTGCGGTCGCCGAGATGTCCTCCCCCTCGAACTTCTCGGGCCCTCCGAAAACGAGAACGTAACGGCCGGTCTGCGCCTCCGCACCCGGCGAGACCTTGAGCGTGTAGGTGCGACCAGGCTCGAGACTCACCTCGGCCATACCGCCCTTCCAGAATGCCGCGAGCGAGAACGGCTCCCACTCCGTTTCGCGGGGGTTCGCTTCGGGATCGGGGATCGTCACCGGCTCTTCTCCT
>DATHUB010000102.1:0-2021 GCA_035462695.1 Coriobacteriia bacterium
ACTGCCATGGGTCCTCGGGCAAGTCGGATTTCTGGCCGGGGTCGTCATCCTGCCCCTGGCCAAGCGGGCCAAGCCCGTCAACGAGCGCGATGAGGCCTTGCTGATGATGATCGCGCTGGCTGCGGGAGTGTTGCTTGTCACAGTCGGGGTCGAGTTCCTCGCTGCAGCCGTCCCACCAGCGGCCCTCGGTGTGATCGGGTTGGTGCTTCATGGGGCGAACGTCTGGTTGGCCGTCACGCCCCTCGCGCCCAAGTAGCTACCTTCTGGCAGTCCCTGCCACTTTGTTCTGTGATTCCGCGCCTGCCGTGCTGTGGCTCGGGTATCTTCTTAAGTGAACGGACAACCCCGAAGGAGGCTACGCGATGCAAATCAAGGTTGCCGGACGTCACATGGGTGTTTCTGATCCGGTTCGCGCCTATGCCGAGGAGAAAGTAGGAAAGGTAGCGAAGATCCACGACCGCGATGATATGCAGATCGATGTCGTACTCCACGTGGAAAAGAACCCGTCAAACAAGAATCGCGATGTTGCCGAGGTAACGGCGCGCATGAAGGGAATCACGGTACGCGCCGAGGAGGCCGCCCCCGATATGTACGCCGCAATCGATCTCGTGTCGGAGAAGCTCGAGCGGCAGATGCGCAAGTACAAGACGAAGCTAGTGGATCGTCGCAATGGCAAGACCGTTGTTCGGACCGCCGGCGGCGATCGTGAGATGCCACCGCTGCTCGCCGAGGAAGATGAGGGCAAGATCGTGCGCACTAAGGTCGTCGAGGCGAAGCCGATGACCGAGGAAGAGGCAATCATGCAGATGGAGCTGCTGGGGCACGACTTCTTCGTGTTCACGCATGCGGCCACATCCGCCATGAACGTCCTTTACAAACGTGCGGACGGCAATTACGGCCTCATCGAGTCGCGCTAGAACTCAGTCCAAGTGCTGCCGAGAGGAGCCGCCCTTCTGGGGCGGCTTCTTCAATCTTCGGGTGCTCGCGGCGGTCTCGCGCCACACAGCGGTCGCGTTGCGCCTTCAATTGTCTCTGTCATGATTCATCAGGGAATTGCGGCGATGTCGCCGGTGAGCGAGGGGAGCAGGTGGATGTCGAAGCGGTTGAGGACGCCGGACTTACTTTCATGGGTAGTAGCGGCGCTCATGGCCGTGCAGTCCACACTGGGGCTGATCTTCAGCGATCAGTATCATGACGTTGCCTGGATTCGCTCGACTTGGTTTGGCAACGACTGGGTCACACTCGTGCTAGCGGTGCCGCTACTTGGCTTCGCGCTCATGCGTGCGCGAAGAGAGTCTGTGACTGGGCTTCTGCTCTGGCTGGGAATGCTCGGCTACGCGGCGTACAACTACGCGTACTACATGCTGGGCGCGGCACTCAATGTCTTCTTCCCGCTGTACATCGCTACCTTGGTGTCATCGGCGGTCGCACTGATCCTCGTGCTCGCCAGAAGCGAGGAGGCCGAAATCGCGGGTTCATTCAGATCGACGACGCCGGTCCGCCTTGTTGGCGGCTACCTCGTGTTCACGGCCGTAGGACTCGCGAGTGTGTGGCTTCTCACGTGGGCGGGCTACGCCTTCGCTGGAAGGCCGACCCCGATCGAGCCCGAGGCATTCAAGCTCGTTGCTGCCCTCGACCTGTCCTTGATGGTTACGGCTATGGGCTTCGGTGGCGTTCTCCTTTGGCAGAGGAATGCGTGGGGATACGTGTTGGCATCCATCGCGGCCATTCAAGGGGCGCTATACCTGCTGGTACTCACAGTGAATTCGCTGGTCAGTATCTCGCGGGGCCTGTCTGATGCCCCCGGCGAAACTCCGTTGTGGGGGACGTTAGCGGTGCTAACGACCGCTGCAGCGCTCGCCCTTCTCGGCGGTCTTCGACGGGGCGCTCGGGTCCCGGCTGAGTGAGCCAACGAGCGAGCTAACCGTGCCCTGCGTCTGGCTACACCCGGTTTTGCCGAGGTGAGCGCACCCAAACATGACTCAGGTAAGCATTGACACATAGCGAGCGCCACACATAAG
>DATHUB010000103.1:0-3870 GCA_035462695.1 Coriobacteriia bacterium
CCAACCCGCTCGTTGGCCTGGCGGCAGTAATAGGTGTCGCCGGGGCAGCGCTCTCACAGCTTCTTCCAGGTCCGCAGGCCGTCCCACTCATAGACTTCTCGGGATGGCTCGCCCAACCACTTGTAGCCGCGCTAGTCGGCGCCGTCACGTCTGCCGGCCTCGCACTGGCGATCGCGCTCGCTTACGCAGGCGTCCGAAAGGCGAGCGGCTTCGGAATGGGCGACGTCAAACTTCTGGCGGTGCTTGGCATCTTCCTGGGCCCGTATGGTCTGCTCACGCTCTTTCTGGGCAGCTTCGCGGGCGCGGTCGTGGGAATCGCCATTGCGGTGCGTGCCGAAGGCTCGATGACCACCAAGTACCCGTTCGGCCCTTTCCTCGCTGCCTCCGCGGTCGTCGTCTCTCTCTTCGGCCCCTCGGCGTTCGGCTGGTACCTGGGGCTCATGAACCTGTGATGAATCTCACAGAATCGGGCCGGGTTGCCTAAAGGGGCCTCTCTGGCCTGCCGATACGACACCTGAAGGCGTGTGCGCACAATGCGCGCACGGGGCACCCGGAAGGTGAGAGATGTTTGCCGTATCCGCAGCACGGAGAGACGATGGATTCTCGATCGCCGAGGTCGTGATCGCCGCGGCCATCCTCTTCTTCGTGCTCACAGCCATGGTCGGGCTGATCGGCGCATCGCAGACGATGAGCGTTATGGCCAAAGACCGCACGACTCTCACCAATGCGATGGCGCAGCACATCGACCACATTCGTGCCATGGACTATGAGACGATCGCCACGCCACCAAGCGGCTCGGTCCCGCCGAGCCAAGCGACTACGATCGGTCCGTACACCATCAACTTCACCAACCGTGTGATCATGCCGGACGGTGCGAATGGCAAGTATCTGCGCACTGTCTACATCAAAGCCATCTGCTCAATCCGCGGTAAGACCTACAAGACGAGCGCTACCGTTCACATCCGAAATCCGAAGAACGACACCACAGCCGCGAGCATTGCTGATCCTGAAGCTCCAGTGCTCGAGTTCACCTCAGCGACGACTCCCGAGAACGCAGTTCTCTACGAGAACAAGGTTCACCCATCGGGCAGTTCGATCGAGCTCGCGGTCAAAGCCACCAGCGAAAACGATGCGATAACCAACGTCAAGTACCGGATTGGGACGATGGAAACGCTTCGCGACGGGGCCGGCATGCTCGGCGATGAGGCTGACTTCCCGTTCTCGCCTGGAGTCGCGATTGCTAACACGGACACCTACTGGGACACTCGCCAGTCGGGAGTGTCGGACGGTCTTGAGAAGGTGAGTGTTCAGGCAACTGACTCCATGATGCGCACAGCAACAATCGATCGCCAGTTCGTCGTCGACAATGTCGCCCCTGCGCCTCCAGGCGCGATCTCACTCCAGCCCATCAACTCGAGTCAGTCCAAGCTCACGTTTGCCGCTGCCGCCGACCCACCGGTTGCAAGCGGACAGACGCCGTTCACGTATGCCGTCTCGTACCCCATGACAGTCAGGTGTTCGACCACGAGCGGCGGCGCCAGATGGATGTGGCCGGCCATATCCACCGACCCCGTGCCCGCCGGAACCACCTATCTCGATGCGATGTTCAACGCCGGTCCGTTTTCCACGACCGTCGCCACCAGCCCGTTTTCCCGATACTACGTACGGTTGGTGGCGCAGAGCCCTCGTGGCCTGACGAGCACCCCGTCAAGGCTGGTATTCGTGTCTCCGCCGGAGACTCACTCCTCGGCGACTCGGGCTTCCACGTGCTCGACGGAGTATGTGAAATCCGGCAGCAGCAATGTAACGACCTACGACGTGAGTGTCTGGATCACTAAGCCGACGTTCCCGGTCACGAGTTCTGCGACGACATACAAGTTCTACACCAAGCCGGATGTCGCGACCGCAGGCTGGAATGAGTTCGTTCCGACGGTCGGACCTGTGATGACTGAGGTTGGCGACTACTGGAAGTTGACATTCACCTGTCGCAGGACCCTCGCGGCGGAGAACCTCTGGTTCAAGGTTGCGGCGAACGTAACACCCTCGGGTGAGACGGCGGCCGGATTCACCGTAACCAATGCCATCGGGGTGTCTGCAAAAGACCCCAACAACAAGGCGAATACTCCGGTTGTTGCGACAATCTACCCCGACACGACTTGGGCGAAGTAGTGAGAACGCACAACGACAGCGGCGTCTCGGTCGCGGAGCTCTTAGTCACCATCTCCATCTTGATGGTCGTCCTCAGCATGGTCTACTACGCAACCGAGGCCATTCAGATCTCCGCAGAAGTCTCCGACCGTCAGTCGCAGTATGCCCAGGAGATCGCGAACCCCATGCACGGTATGGACAAGGTGCTCAGTGCGAACAAAGCAATCGAAAACTCGGGCGGATTCACATCCGATGCTTACCGGTTGACAACTCGCACGACAGTCATTGAGGGGTCCAACGCGTTCCAGCGCTATGTGTACTCGGCAAATGCGGACGGCACGCTTACCGAAGACGTATACAGGCAAGCACTAGGTTCTGCCACATCGACCCTTCTGCGGAGCCGTGTTTGGACAACAAACAATGCCAATCAAGAGAAGGGCCCACTGTTCACGTATCTGGCCGCAGACGGCACGCAGACGACCCCGAACGCCGCCCAGTCAGTGCTCGTCAAGATCTGGATCAGGAATGGCGACGAGTACTTCAATGGTGAGCGCCAGATCTATTTCAGGAACAGGTAGGAGGAGTGGTGAAGCTGCGTAACACCATGGAGTCGGACCAGGGCTTCGCACTCGCGACGGTCATGGGCGCCATCGCCCTGATCACCGTGATCGCATTGACAGGCTTCTTTGTGGCCGAGACCACGCTGGGCGAGTCCAATCGGGTGTTCGGCGAGAATCGCGCCTATCAGGCGGCGAGTTCGGGTCTCGAGCGCGAGATGGCCGTCTTCACACCCGACTTTCTCCTGACTGGCACGAGTGCCAACGGGTACGTCTTCGGCAGCACCGAGTCGATCAACACCGAAGACTGGTTCCTCCTGCGCGTGAACACTGCCGCCGAGGATCCCTCACTCGGGCCGGACGAGTACGAGATGGTGTCGGTGGGCGGCTCACGCAGCGAGACCGAAACGGTGAGCGTAAGGTTCCAGAGCTTCAACCTCTGGGACATGAACATCTCCGGCTCAGAGAACTCGGATATGGGTTCCGGCGCGGGTTTCAACGGCAACGGCACGATCATCGGGAAGGTCTACTGCAACGGTGACTTCGATTGGAGCGGCAACGGCTCCCTCGAGGGCGGCCCGCTGTTCGTTCGCTCCGGAGTCTTCAACAAGCAGAGCTCAGGCAGCAACGTCGGCTTCGTTGATGACCGGCTCTCGGCATACCTCGACAACCCACCCACCGGAGCGACGACGAACCTTTACGCCGATCTTGAAGGGTCCGCTCCCAAGCTCGTCATTCCGTGGCCCGAGCAGTCGGACATGGACAACTGGAGAACTATGGCGCTTGCAGCATCGAGCGCGAACAAGCTGGGCGATGGCATCGGCAGCGTGCAGTCCCACCTGCAAGCGGTTTCCGACATCCAGTACAACGTCTTCAACGGAAACGTGACACTGTCTGCCGCGGCGCCGTTTGGGAAGTCGGGCTACCTCATCAAGAGCGGCGCAACTGTCGATGAGGCAGTAAGCGGCGACGTCCTCGCTGTGAGCGGTGATGGCACTCTGTACGTGAACGGCGTCACCTACATCGACGGGACTCTGACGATCGGGGGGATATCCAGCGCTACCGTGGCCGAGGCCTGATCGTGGCGAGGCAAGGCGTGGTCATCAGCTCGGGTTCGCGCCTGGCTCCGGCGCCATTTGACGGAGGAGTCGGGGACGTCATCGCC
>DATHUB010000104.1:0-4532 GCA_035462695.1 Coriobacteriia bacterium
CTGCTTCACCAGCAGCAGCTTGGCCAGAATCGGCTTCGGCGCGGTCACCCACCCGAGGCGCAGTCCCGGTGCGAAGATCTTGCTGAAGGTCCCGAGGTAGATGACTTCGTCGTCGAGCGAGCGCAGCGGCTTCATGTGCCCCCCTTCGAAGCGCAGCCGGCCGTACGGATCGTCCTCGACCACGGGGATGTCGTACTCCCGGGCCAGTTCGAGCAATCGCCTGCGCCGCTCCGGAGACAGCGTCACGCCGGCGGGATGCTGGAAGTTCGGGATGGTGTAGATGAACTTGGCGCCTCGAGGCCCGACCCGTCGCAACTCCTCCTCGAGCACGTCGACACGCATACCGTCGTCGTCCATCGGGATGCATCGAATGTCCGGCTGATAAGCCGAGAAGGCCTGGAGCGCACCCACATACGTCGGCCCCTCGGTGATGATGATGTCTCCCGGATCCAGGAATGCCTTGCCGAGAAGATCGAGCGCCTGTTGCGCCCCCGCTGTCACGACGACGTCGGACGGCGAAAGTCGTACGCCAATCTCGGCCATGAGCTCGGTCACGAGAGTGCGTATCTCGACTCTGCCTTCACTGGAGCCGTACTGAAGTGCCGCGCTGCCCTCGTGAAGGACCGCTTCGCGCGCTGCAGCCGCCACCGCCGCGGCCGGGACTTGCGAGACCTCGGGCATGCCTCCCGAAAGAGAGATCATGTCGGAGCGGGATGCGGCTGCGAAGAGATCGCGTACCGCGCTGGATCGCACGCCGCCCAGGCGTTCGGCGTACCGATCGCTCCATCGGTCGAAGACTACTCTGGCGGTACCCATCGCCATCACCTCCACGAAAGCCCGGTCTCACCGGCCCTTCGTCCCCGGCCGCTGTCGCGCCCGAAAATGAAAACACCCCCTCGGCCTGATAGGGCGAGGGGGTATCGCGGTACCACCTATCTTCGCTCGATTGAAGCGCCTGCTGCTTCTCTCGAACCTCTTTCCCGGGGTACCGGTCCGGGGCCGACCCGCTTCCGGATTCACGCGATCGTGACTCCCTGGCGAGGGACATAGGAGGGGTGGCTGGGCCCGTGAGCCCTCTTCCCTCACATCCTGTTTGCTGATGTGCAGTCCCGACCACAACCGGCTCGGGTGTTGGCGGCAACTCTAGCACCGCCATCGCAGCAGGGTCAACGCTTCTCCCAACGTAATGGCGGGCGGAAGGTGCTAGTCCGCCTCTCTCAGTCTCCGGAGCCGTTCGATCACCGATTCGAGGGAAGGGGCGGCAACTCCTGTGTACAGCCAGTCGACCACGAGATCGGCCTCCTTCAGCGCGCCGAGTGCCACGAGGTCGTCGTCGAAGGCTATGCGCAAGCGGAAGACTCCGCGCCCGTCGCGTGAGAAGTCCCAGTGGGTTCTGGCCTGCAGCGACCGAGGTGAGCCCGCCAGCGCCATCAGCTCGACCGTGATGTGCTCGAGTAGGTGAGCAGTCTCTGTATCGCGCAGCTCGTCGATGAACCGAGCGTTCGCATCGTTCTCGCAGCTGTGCCGCTCCAAGCCGGGCAGGAAGGCAACCGCACGCTCGGCGAGCTCGGGTACGGCCGACGTCCTCATCAACTCGAGGGTCAGAACGCGCACGAGAGCTTCGAGGTCATCGTTGCCGACCTCGATACTCTCGATGGAGAGAACCTTCACTCCCCGGGCACCCGATCGGCAACCATGGTGCGCCCGCTCCTGGAGCCAAGGAAGAACGCGAGCGACGCGGCGACCAGAACGAGTCCTGCCACCATGATCAGCGTGCGCTTCTCGTCGGGACCGATGACCGCGTCCACCGAACTCTTCGCCTCGGCTAGCGCCTTGCTCTTCACCGCCTCGGCCTGATGCCGCAGGTCGTCCAAAGTGACACGCGGTTCCGGCAATGGGGCGATCTTGTCGGCACTCATGGCTGTATGCTCCTCGACCGAGCGTAGGCGATTCCGGCAGAGACAAGGATCAGCACTCCACCGACCGCGAACAATGCGGCCGGCCAGCCGATCCATTCGGCGAGCAAGATGAGTGCGCCGGCACTGACGAACAGCACGCCGAGAAAGAGTACGAGAGCCACGCCGATCGCGAGGGCGACGGTCGCCCCTGCCTTCTGGGTGGGCAGCACTACCTTCTCGCGGACTACATCGCCGGTCTCTTGCCTGACGTACGTGACCGCGGTCTGAACCAGACCGGTGGCCGCATCAATCAGGTTCCCGCCCTCCGGCGGAGCAGCAGGCTCAGGTATAGGTGCTGAGTCGGTGCTGCTATCAGGCTCGGGCATCAGACCCTCCTTGCGCGTGGCGTCGGTGACCCACGCCTCTAAAGGTACCCCAAGCAGCGGCTTTCGTGTTCTCAAATACAGGAAGGGGCCCCGATATGCCCATCGGTGCCCCCTCCGCAGTTGCTATGGAATGCCCTCTACTTGCTGACGATCCGGTAGCGGACAGCGTCGACTCCGTTGAAGCGGAGCGACTTGGCTGTGCCCGGACCCAGGTCGAAGACCCGGCCCGCAATGTACGGTCCGCGATCGCGAACCACTGCGGTGACCGAGCGCCCGCGATAGCTGAGCTGCACGCGAGTGCCGAAGGGCAACGAGCGATGCGCCACGACCATGCTGTCTCGGGTCAGGCGGCCTCCGCCTGCCATCGTGTTGCCGTAGAAGCCGGGACCGTACCAGGAGACGCGGGCTATGCGCCACGAGCCTCCGTGCGTGAGCCTGCTTGCCTTCTGAACGCGTCGCTTCTTGCTGACCTTCGCGAACGCCTTAGCCTTCGGCTTGCCGAGCGTGCCGTGACCGGCTGTGCTCGCCAAACCCACCGTCGCCGACGAAATCGGATCGGCGAACTTGTCACTCGCGCTCGAAGCGGCCGCCAGACTGACTACTGAGGTCTCGCTCACACCCAATGTGTTGGGAGCGAGCTCGGCGTGCGCTCGAGCTGGGGGCCACCCGGTGAGTCCGATGGCGAACGCGGCGGCTACAGCCAGCGCGCCCATCACGGCCAAGGTGGCGCTTATCGTGCGAGTGATCTTCATGCTTGGACTCAAGAGATTCCTCCGCGTCCGGGGACAGGACAGACGACGGCCCGAATGCGGAGGTGGACACGGATGTGCCCAGACAGCGATGGAGATGGGAGTAGCTAGCTGCCTCGCATCCGGCACGGGCGGCCCGTTAAGGCCGTCGTCTCGTGCCAGAGAAGCGCTATGCTTTTTGGCGGTGGACCTGAGCTGTGGTAGCTCGGTCAAACTGCGCCCACAGGATCGTGGGCCTCGTTAGGCCGATCCGATCGGTCTTCACTCTCGACATCCGCTCGCAGGTCCCTCGGCCGTCCCGATCGTCTTCCGGCCGAACGCGCGGAGTCGCGTACTCCAATTAGTGCGAAACGCAATTGTAGCAAACTGTTTCCAAATAGTCACAAAGCGAAACAACGGGCGTCGTTATACACCCGCCTGATTATTCGGCCAAAAGGCTACGGAGCTTGAGTGGCCTCTTGCGAGGACAAGCGCTCCAAGACCGTACCCAACTCCTCGATCAGGCGTCCATACTCGGCCCAGTCGCCGGCGCGTTGCGCGGTCACGGCATCGTTGTAGAGACTCTGCGCTCGGGCCGCATCCTCCTCGATGGAGCCTCCACCGCCGCCATCCGGTGATGCCGTAGTGGCGGTTGATCCCGATGGCTCCTCGCCAAAGATGCTGAGAAGCGCTTCCTCAAGCGTCTTCTCCATGGCCACGCTGTCGGCGTAGACGACAACCACGCGCGTCAGCTCGGGAATAGCCGTCTGTTCCGCCTGCAGGAAGATCGGCTGCACGTAGATGACCGAGTCTTCAATCGGGATCACCTGCATGTTGCCGAAAAGGACTCCGCTACCGCTCTGGTTCCAGAGTGTGAGTTGCGGCGAGATGAGTGGGTCCTGGTTGATACGGGCCGACACCTGCTCCGGGCCGAGTACGACACGCTCCTTGGGGAACAGGTACACCGTGCGTTCACCGTAGTTATCCGGATCGCTCGAAGCAGCAATCCATCCGTTGAGGTTGTCCTTGTTCCGGGGCGTGTAGGGCTGCATGAGGTAGAAGTGCTCTGTCTCCTCACCGGGCAGTCGAAGCAGCACGAAGAACGGTTCCATCGCCTGTCCCTGGCGCTCCCCTGGAATCTGCCACTGGTCTTCTTTGTTGTAGAAGACGTTGACGTTGGTCATGTGGTAGGTCCGATAGATCTCGGCTTGGGCGGAGAACAGGCCCTGTGGGTACCGGAAATGCTCGCGGACAGCGGCTGGGATCTTGTCGCCGTCGACAACAAGAGATGGAAAGACTCCACGCCACGCCTTGAGCACGGGATCCGTCTCGTCGAAAGCGTAGAGGGTCGTCTTGCCAGTGAACGCGTCCACGGTCACCTTGACGGAGTTGCGCAAGTAGTTCGTCCCGTCCGGAAGCTGCTCAGCGTACGGGAACTGGTCGGAGTGCGTGTACGCATCCAGTATCCAGACGATCCGGCCATCGATGATCGTGGGATAGGGGTCGTCCTCGAGCCTGAG
>DATHUB010000105.1:0-4618 GCA_035462695.1 Coriobacteriia bacterium
GGTGGACGTCGGCTCCGATGTCGCCTGCCAGGCAGCTCTCGGCGAGAGCGACGGCGATGCCGCCCTCGCTGCAGTCGTGTGCGCTCTTCACGAGCCCGTTTCGGATGCCGTCGCGCACGACCGTCTGAACGGCAGCCTCGAGCTCCAGGTCGAGCGCCGGCGGGCGGCCGGAGACGACGCCGTGCTCCACCTTCAGGTACTCGGTCCCGCCGAGCTCGGCCTCGCTCTCGCCCACGAGCACGATCACGTCGCCCTCGTCTTTGAAGCTCATGGTGCAGTGCTTGTCGATGTCCTCGAGCAGGCCGACAAGCCCGACGGTGGGCGTCGGGTAGATCGGCTGGCCGAAACTCTCGTTGTAGAGGCTGACGTTGCCGGAGATGACCGGAACCCCGAAGGCCTTGCATGCATCCGACAGACCGCGGATCGCCTCATGGAAGGTCCAGAAGACCTCGGGCTTCTCGGGAGAGCCGAAGTTCAGACAGTCGGTGATTGCCGCGGGGTCGCCTCCCGCACAGGTGACGTTGCGCGCCGCCTCGGCAAGCGCGATCTGCGCACCCACGTACGGGTCGAGGTAGCAGTATCGGCCGTTGCAGTCGCTGGAGACCGCGATCGCGCGATTCGTCATCTCGCCGCGGCCGGTGTCGCCGATGCGCAGCACCGCCGCATCGCTTCCCGGCAGCACCACCGTGTTGAGCATGACCTGGTGGTCGTACTGCTCCCAGATCCAGTGGCGCGAGCAGATGTTGGGGCTCGCAAGCAGGCCGAGAAGAGTCTCGCCGAAATCGGTTCCCTCGCCCGGGAGGTCGAGCTCGGTGAAGGGGTCGTAGGCCTGTACCACGTCGAGGTAGGCCGGACGCTCCATGGCAGGGTCGTAGATCGGTGCGTCGTGAGCGAGCGTCGAGGCCGGCATGTCGGCCACTATCGTGTCGCCTTCGCGCACGACGAAGCGTCCCGTATCGGTGACCAAGCCGATGACGGTCGAGCGCAGACCCCACTTCACGCAGATTGCCTGTGCGGCCTCAAGCTTCTCGGGCTCGACGACCGCGAGCATGCGCTCTTGGGACTCGGAGACCATGAACTCGAACGGCTTCATCTCGAGTTCGCGGGCGGGGATCTTCGTCACATCGATGTCGAGGCCGACTCCGCCGCGCGACGCCATCTCGCTCGCTGAACTCGTCAAACCGGCCGCTCCCAGATCGCCGAGGCCGACGAGCAGCTTGGCTTCGAGCAGCTCGAGGCACGCCTCGATGAGCAGCTTCTCCTCGAACGGGTCGCCGACCTGAACGGCAGGACGCTTGTCCTCGGCCCGCTCGTCGAACTCCTGGGACGCGAGGACACTCGCGCCGCCGATTCCGTCGCGGCCGGTGGTCGAGCCGATGAGCAGCACGATGTTGCCGGGGCCGGAGGCCGTCGCGCGAGTGAGGTTCTCCTCGCGCATGAGGCCGATGGACATCGCGTTGATTAGGCAGTTGCCCGCGTAGGCTTCCTCGAAGTAGACCTCGCCGCCGACCGTCGGCACGCCCAGGCAGTTGCCGTAGCCTCCGATGCCGGCGACGGCGCCCTCGAAGAGGTAGCGCTGGCGCGCCTTGTCGAGCGTGCCGAATCTCAGAGAGTCGAGCGAGCCTATCGGGCGCGCGCCCATGGTGAAGATGTCGCGGATGATGCCGCCGACGCCGGTGGCCGCGCCCTGGTAGGGCTCGATCGCCGAGGGGTGGTTGTGAGACTCCATCTTGAAGGCGACCGCCCAACCATCGCCGACGCTGATGACGCCTGCGTTCTCGCCGGGGCCCTGCAGCACGTGCGGCCCGTCGGTGGGGAACATGCGGAGCGCCTTGCGCGAGTGCTTGTAGCTGCAGTGCTCGCTCCACATCAGCGAGTACATGTAGAGCTCGGTGATGGTCGGCGTCCTGCCGAGAATATCGACGACCTTCTCGTACTCGTCGGGTTTCAGGCCCAGTTCTACGGCGAGCTGGGGGGCGAGTTCGGGCGAGAGATCGTTAACAGGCATGCGCGAGGCTCCTCGGGCTAGAGCAGGGCGGCGACGCGGTCATTGTACGGTAACGACCCGCGGAGCGGGGGCGTCGACAGCCCCTAATTGCCCACCGTTATGTAGTCCCAACGGCTGACCGAACTCGTGTGAGTGTGGTCCGAGTGCGTCGTGCGGAAGCGGTAGCGACCCGCCGGCAGCGAGAACGTCTTGCTGAAGCTCCCCGACGAAGTAGTCGCCTTCACGCGCTTGTATCGGTAGTAATCGCCCTTTGAGTTCTTCCTCCACGCCTCGAAGTACACCACGGCATCGCTGTGTGCAGGCGATATGCCCCCGCTGACACCGAACGAGCGGTGCGGCTTCGGGCTCTCGGGAGCGTTCACCGACAGCTTCGCCTTCGGCACGACCGTCACAGAAAGCGTCGACGCGCTGTTCGCGCTGTCCCCCGCGAACTTCGCCGAGAAGACCGTGCGCGAACGCACCACCGGTGCGTAGCCGCGATAGACCCCCGCGGTCTTGGTCGAGGGCTTCAGCGTTGCCGCTACAGAGCCGTCGGACCGGTAGAGCTTGAGCGCCCTTCCGGACAGCGGGACGGCCGACGCGTCGACCAGCTTCACGACCACGTAGGCCTCATCGCCGTACTCGGGCTTGAGCTGCGACGCGGAGTGCAGTGTGAGTTTGCTGGCACGGCTCACCGAGGAGGGCTCGGCCACTACGAGCGGCCCTATCGGTCTAGCTGCGTCGAGCACCACGGTCAGCGTGCGAGCGGCAGTGTTCCTCGACGGCGCTCGTTGCTGCCAGAGCTGGCCGTCCCATTCGAGCACGCGCAGGCCGGCCACTCTTCCCGGCGTCAGCAGCGGGTCGTACGGCAGCGTGACTGAGAGCGTCGGTCCCGAAACGCCACTGAACGCGAGGTGCCACGAGCGGCCAAACGTACGCCACCCGTACGGCGTGGTGAAGGTGCCGCGCGCGAGCGTCAGCCTGCCGGGGTCCGTGACCGTCGAGAAGCCTACTGTCGCGAGCGAAACGACGCCGGGCTCTGCAGACGCCGTGACCGTCACCGACGCCCCCGTGCCCACGGCCACGTAGACGCCACTGCCGTCGGCGACTGGATCCGCGACGGGCGGATCGGTTACCGCGAACGTCACGGTACGCGGCTCCTCCCGGTTCCCGAGAACGTCCACCGAGGCGAACGACAGAGTGTGCGAGCCGACCTCCGACGTGCTCACTGTCGTCCCAGTCCCCGCTTCGCCATCGAGAACCCAGCTCGTCGAGGCGACCGAGGTCCGGGTGTCGGTCGGCTGGAGGGTGATCGAAGCGCCCATGGTGTAGAGGGGAACGGCGTCCGAAGCTGTGACTGGCGGCGTGCAGTCGACCCGTATGCGGCGATGCGCGGTCGCGCTCCAGTTGCCCGCGGCGTCACGGGCCCGGACATGGAACCACCACTCGCCGTCGTCGGTGCCGAGCGTATACGTGGCGAAGGCCTGAGCGACAGCAGCGGTGCCGGGTGTGGTGCCGCTCACCCTGTCGATCTTGTACGCATACCCGGTCACCCCGGAGTCGTCAGTCGACTGGAAATCGAATCGCGGCGTGCTATTTGTGGACCATGCATCGCTCGAGTGCGTGGAGGAGGTGATCGTCGGCGTGGACGGCGGACTCACGTCCGACGAGCCGTAGATGTGGCGGATTCCCTCAGTCTCCTCCGGACTCAGAGTGCGCCGGGTGTGGCCGGTGTACGCCGCTCCCATCACCTCGTCGTACTGCCAGTCACCGTACTGGTCGTCGAGCCCGATTGTATGGCCGAGCTCGTGGAGCGCCGCCGATTCCACGTCCTGCGTGTTTGGGAAGGCCCCGTCGGCCCACTGGAAGTAGTTGTCGTTGAAGAAGATGTCGCTCTCGACGATCGTGGATCCGCTGATCCAGTACTGGTTCATCGCCAGGTAGTCCTGATAGCCGGACGGGAAGCTCGCAAAATATATGTCGTTCGCGCCATCGGATTGCTTCGGGAAGGCGCTGCTTGCGCTCGTGGAGCCCGCCACCGTGAACGAGTACTTGGCGCCGGCTTTCCCCCAAGTGGCCAGGGCTCGCCGAATCGCGGCGCCCTCACCCGAGATGTCCGAAGTGTTCTCGTTGATGCGATATGAGAAGCCGCTCGAGGATTTCCGGCCGCTCCAGCTGAATCCCACCCGCAGGCTCGCGCCGCTGCTCCTACTTCCCGTAGCGGTACGTATGGCGACGGGGCCGGACTGCGCGGGACTGGGAACGGTGCACTCGATCACACCGCTGGACCACGAGACGATTCCGCCGAGCGCCGGTTCGCTGTCTCCGTCGCCCCTCACGAACTCGACCTTTCCAGCAGCCGTACCGAAGCCACTTCCCTCGATGCGGATCCTGTCGCCGATTCCGGCATCCACCTCAGTGGGGTTGATGGAGCTGATAATCGGAACGGCAGCCGAGGAGTACCCGCTCGCCGCTTCAGCGTCTTCCGCGACGAGTGTCCCGAACGACTCGACCGACGAGTCGGCTGACCCCGCGGACGACCCGAAGGCGAGCGGGCCACGAGAGCGGTCGAGCGAGCGAATGAGCGCCTCGGCCTCTCGCAGACTCAAACCGAGTGCGGGCACCTCGCCA
>DATHUB010000106.1:0-3460 GCA_035462695.1 Coriobacteriia bacterium
GAGCTCGTGCTCGTCCTGCGCTGAGGCCTCTACCCGCAGAAGGGAGCCCGCTTGCCGAAGAAGGATCAACCTCCATCTCGGCTGATCCCGAAGACGACGCTAGGGCCTCAGGCGCAGATGGCAGACCTGTTCGCTTGGCCATCTCGGCCTCGCAAGTCAGGCGCTGCGACCCGCCTTGACGTGCCGCCTAACCTCGTTGCCGCTGAGCTCATACGCCGTTAGGCGTCATAGAGGAACCGTGGCGTGTAGGATAACTCGGGACGGAGTCTCGATTGATCCGGGTTCCCTCCCTGGCCCATACGTTGACCTGGTGCGAATTGCTGTTTCTACGAACATCTGACTCCGGTCACAGCCGCCGCCAATCCCTCTGTCGCCTACGAAAGGAACACGATGTCCGAGCGCAAACTTACAATTTTGCAGATCAACGACCTGCATGGCTACCTCGAACCTCACCCCGAGGTCTTTCGCGCCCGCGGCGGGTTCCGGTACGAGACCTGCGGCGGCCTAGCGCGCATTGCCACCGTGTTCAAGCAGGTGAGGGCCGAGCGCCCCAGCGCCGTGCTGGCGCTGGATAATGGCGACACCTTTCACGGCACCTACGTGGCCGTGGAGTCGCAAGGCGAGGCGATGGTGCCGCTAACGAACGCGCTCGAATTCGACGCAATGACGGCGCATTGGGAGTTCGCCTACGGACCCGAGCAGTTTCAAAAACTCGCCTCGGGACTGTCGTATCCAGTGCTTGCGATCAACTGCTACGAAGCCGATAGCGATCGGCTCGTGTTCGCACCCAGCCGCATCGTGGAGCGTGCTGGGTTGCGCATCGGCATCGTCGGCATCGCATCGAACATCATCGACAAGAGCATGCCGCCGAGCTACTCGACCGGTGTGCGCTTCACGCTGGGCAACATCGAGCTACCAGCGCACCTCGAGCGCCTGCGCAGTGCCGAAAAGGTTGATCTGGTCGTGGTGCTGTCGCACCTCGGCTTTTCGCAGGACGCCAAACTCGCCGCCGAGGTCGCCGGCATCGACGTGCTCATCAGCGGCCACACCCACAACCGCCTGTATCGGCCGGTCTGGGTCGGCAGCACGCCGATCATCCAATCGGGCTGCCACGGCTCGTTCATCGGGCGGCTCGACCTGACGGTCAGCGGCCGCAGGGTGGTGGATGTGCGACACGAGCTCGTGTGCGTGGACGAGCAGATTGCGCCCGACCCCGAAATGGCGCGCAGGGTGCAGGAAGCGGTCGCGCCGCACCGCCAATTCCTCGACCAGGTCGTTGGCCAAGCGCGCAGCCCGCTGGACCGGGCGACCTCGCTCGAAGCGACGATGGACAACGTGCTGCTCGACGCGATGGCCAGCGCAGCCAGCACGCAGTTGGCCTTCTCGAACGGCTGGCGCTACGGCGTGCCCATCCTACGCGGCGCGGTGACGATGGAGCACCTGTGGAACATCGTCCCGACCGCGCCGCCGATCTCGACGATCGAACTCACTGGCGACGAAGTACGCGCGATGCTCGAGGCCAATCTCGAACGCACCTACGCGGCCGATGCGTACTCTCAGATGGGCGGCTTTGTGAAGCGCTGCCGCGGCTTGAACCTGTACTTCAAGATGGAGAACCCGAAGGGCCACCGCATCGAAGACCTGCTCATCGGCGGCAGCCCCATCCAGGATGGCAGGGTCTATCGCGCCGCAATGCTGGGAGAGCAAGGCGTGCCGAAGAAGTACGGCAGCAACCGGCAGAAGATCGAGGTCGATGCGATCCAGGCCTTGCAGCAGTTGTTTGCGAGCACCCGCCTGGTCCGGGGCAGCCGGCGCGGCAGCGTGGTGGCTGTTTGATGAACCCGGTAAGGCGGATCAAGCGGAATAGCTCGGGACATAGCATGACGCCCAACTCTTCGTTCCAGCGGATTCGCTTCGCTCGCCGCCGAACTCCATATCGTTGGCCGTTACGAGAGCCATCAGTGAGCTTCGATCGCTACTTCCCACCTGATCCCGAAGCAGTGCTCGCCATGCGACCCGAAGAGGTCGCAGTGCTCTTGCACCCGGCTTCCGGCTGGAGGGGAGGGAGGGGAGGGGACCAAGTAGAGTGCCCTGATCGAGCGGAGCACCGTGATCAGCCGGAGAAGCCCTCCTGACCAGGGTGTGCTCGATTTGACGCTGACCGGCGATGACGTTGTGTTTGACCGCGTGGTCTTCATCGACTGCCGGCTCGAGGGTTGGTTCCGGCCGGAGTGGTTCAGGAATTCGTCTTTCGAGCGGTGCGCTCTCCCGGAGAGCTTGACCGAGGAGAGTCTCGAGAAAGCTGGTAACATGGTGATTCGCGATGTACCTTGAAGCTCCCATGCCGGTCGCCACTCAGTGGGAGGAGACGTCAATGAAATGGAGACAGATCTCATGAGCGATAACGGTCGTTTTTCCTCCACGCTGCGCATCGGCATCCTGGTGTTCGACGGCTTCGAGCCGATCGACGTGTGGGGGTTCACCGAGGCGTTCGCGATTTCGCGTTTCATCGGCACGAGCTATTCCAGCCCGCCGCCGTACCCGTTCGAGGTGGTATTCATTTCGAACCAGCACAAGCCGGATGGAGAGGGGATGGCGACGCCCGCGCCGGTGAAGAGCGCCAACGGTCCGCGAGTGGCGCCGGATTATTTTCGCGACGAGGCGCTCGAACAGAAGATCGACGTGCTGATGATCCCCGGCGGCTCCGGCACGCGCGTCCTGCTCGCCGACGAGCACCCCGAGGACCGGCGTGCGCTCCTCCAATGGGTGCGGTCGATGGATGAGCGGGTCGCGATCATGTCTTCCGTTTGTACCGGCGCCGCGGTCCTGGCGGCGGCCGGGCTCCTGGACGGCAAGCCGGCCGCCACGAATCACGCGGCCTTTGGCTGGGTTGCCGGGTTCGGTCCGCGCGTCCATTGGGACAACGTCTCCCGCTGGGTTGACGCGGGCCGTCATGTCACCTCGGCAGGAGTCTCTGCCGGCACCGACATGGGTTTCTACCTCGTCAAGCGCCTCGCTGGCCGCGCCGTCGCCGAAGTGGCAGCCATGAGCGCTGAATACGACTGGCATCGCGATCCCGAAGAGCCGATCTACTACCCGCAACAGGCCGAGGTGCCGGGGGCGTAGTCTCTGAGGTGGGGTGAGGGGAAATCGACCGCGGGTGCGTTCCTCTTCTCGACAGTGCCGGGAGCCGTGCGAGAGTTTCGCAAGGCTTCGGACTCGGCACGCTGACGGAGGTGGCAATCCATGGAGTACCCCCTCTCGAATCTGATGATCTCCGCCGATCTCGGCGGCCAGCCGCCGTGGAGCCGGAGATCGCGCACGTCGTCGACCTCAAGTTCTTCTGCGGTTTCACCTTCACCGAGATCGCGAGCCTCCGCGGGGTGAGCGAGCGCACGGTGCAACGGCATTGGGACAAAGCGCGGATCTATCTTCGCCATGCGCTGAGCTCAAGGGTCCT
>DATHUB010000107.1:0-2848 GCA_035462695.1 Coriobacteriia bacterium
AGGGCTGCGACGACAAGCCAGACGAATGTGCTTCTTCCGCGCATGACTTCCTCCTATCACTAGGCTCGTAACACCTGCGTCACGAAGCAGGCTGTCCACTCCGACATCGAGCCGATCACGCGCAAGCCAATCCCCCTCGAAATGCGCAGCGCTCATCCCCGAAGCCTCTAGACGCCCGTCCTCATCTGGAGATACCCACTTTCTGGCTGTGGCTCGCTTGCGCGCGTGCAGTCAGCCGAGAAGATCGGCGGCGAACGGGGGTCCGGCGCTCAGACAGGCTTCGCCGGGGGCCCGCCACGCAGGAAAGGCGCCTCAAGGGCGCCTTTCCTGCGTCTTCCCCGGCTGCAGAACTCGCGGCGGACCCCCGCCCGCCGCCTCCTGCCGGGTGCTAGCCCACGACGCGCGCGATCAGGTACTCCAGATAGCGCGACTTCACCTGCTGGCTCGCCATGGCTTGCTTGATGGGCGGCAGCTTCAGCACCACGCCGAACACGGCTGCCAGCGCCCGGTGGTTCCACAACACCCGGTTGTCGAACATCAGGTCCTGCAGGTCGCCGCGTTCGATCGCCATCACGACGACCCGGTGCAGTGAGTTCAGCGGCGTGATGACCCGCTCGGCCCGAGACTTCAGGCTCAGACTCCCGCGAGAGCACGTGCGCACGCAGACGCCACAGCCGAGGCAGACGTCCTCATCCACCTTTGCCTTGCGCGACTTCGGGTCACGCCCGTCGTTCGTCGAGACAAGTGACATGGCCTCGACCGGACAGGCAATGACGCATTTGCCGCAGCCGTTGCACTGCTCCTCGTCGACAGCCGGCAAGAAGTTGGTCGTGTGCACGGGGTTCAGCATGCCGAACTTGCGCGCCGCGATCATCGCCTCGCAGCAGCAGCCGCAGCAGTTGCAGATGAAGTTGACTCCCTGGCGCACGTTCTCGCCGAACTGCACGAGGTTGTTCTCGTAGGCCTGCTGGAGCAGGTCCATCCCCTCGCTCACATCGACCTCGCGCGCGTAGCCGTGCCGAGTCAGCGCGGCGGCCGAACCGTTGAACGTCATGCAGATGTCCTTGGGCGCGTCGCAATCGCGGCCAACGTGCATCATCTTGTGCCGGCAGTAGCAGACGCCGACCCCGCGGTGCGAGGCCGACTGAATCACTTCGCTCGCGCGCTCGTAGTCGAGCACGTGCAGCGCGTTCTCGTTCGAGAGCACGGGTTCGTGAACGAAGGTACGCCCGAGCTGCGTCTCCCCCCGCACGAACAGGTTTCGGATGAAGTCCTCTTCGACGTTCAGGTACTGGTAGAACAGCTCGCCGAGCAGCTTCTGGTCGATATCGCCGCGCATCCGCATCATCGAGAACTCGAAGAACCCGGCCATTGGCGGCGGCAGGATGTAGGTGGTCTCGCCGTCGCGCTCGGTGTCCACGAGGATGGCTCGGCTGGCCAACTCGTCGAGGATCTTGCGCGTCTCGCCGACGTCCATCTTCAAGATGCGGGCAGCCTTAGCAGCGGTGAACGGCTTGATGGGAAGCTGCGAGACGACCTCGGCTTCGCGCTCGCTGAACAGGATCGCGAGGATCTTGTAGAGGGACTCCGAGGGCGGCGCACCCTGAGGGAAGCGGTTCAGGCGGTCGACGAGCTCCGTGTAGCCGGACTTCAGCGTGACGTGCGACATCTCGCCCCCTCCGCGAGTGGAACCTCCCCCATGCTGTCTACTCTATCGTGCCCCCCGGCTCCTGCATGAGTCGGGGGATGGACGCCGAGAAGATCGGGCGGTCTAGGCGACTCTAGACTGCAAACGATGCTTCTCCAGAGCTTCCTCGTTCGGGCGCAACTCCGCCTCTCGGGGCAAACACAGCGGTTGCGAGGTGTATTGCTCGTACTGTGTGCCTGCGAGATCCTCTGACACGAGCAGGCGCATGGACGAATCCACAGCCAGCAGTCCGAGATCGAACAAATCGTGCATGTCGGCTCGGAGAAGCAGTCCATTAGTTGGGTGATTCGTCTGCGGGCCCCGATAGGGAATGATGTGCGCCGCCTCAAGCGCTTGGGGAGCCTCATACTTAGTCATCGCGCATCGTGATTCATAGGCGGTCAGTAAGGCTCGCCGGAACCGGGGCGCGCCCTGGCGCCTGTGAACGGCGGCAACGACCTTCAGGCGAGAATCCTCCTCCGCGTTTGGGTCAAACTCACCGAGAGGGAAATCAACCAGGGCGACAGACACCCGGGAGGGGGTCTCGGCGACGCGGGGAAGTGCTTCGGAACTCATGGAGACCGGCCCCACTAGGCCAAAGTATCCTCCGGCGTAGCTTTCGACGAACGCTAGCCCAAGAACCTGGTACCCATTGCCGCTCTCTGCGGGGATGACGACTCCGACCGGAATGGAGTCCCTCCAGCACTTGAACAGCCCGGCATTGGAGTACAGCCGCTCGGGATCGCGAAGATCCTCAGGCGTCTTGCCTTCCTGATGGTAGAAGTAGCGCCAAGTATCGTCCTCAAAGAAGACAGGGTCCTGATCCTCGTATACACCTTTGTGGGTCTGGACGACGCTCAGCGCATACGAAGTCGCGCCCGGTTTCCAAATGCCACGCTGCTGGGACGTGACCTTCTTAGGCAGCCCTACATCGAAGGGGCGCTTTTCAAACTCTCGGCCCGCGTTCGCCTCGAACCATTCCAGCGCCTGAATGTGCCAGGTGGGCAGTTCGTAGCTGATTGTCATCGCAACTCCCTCCCAGAGATTAGGATAGTGGAAGTCCACCGAGGTCGGGAGTTCGTTTGAAGCAGGTGACTGCCGCTGTGATCATAGAGAACGGCCGGCTTCTGCTGGCGAGGCGCCCTACCGGAGACCCACTGG
>DATHUB010000108.1:0-3900 GCA_035462695.1 Coriobacteriia bacterium
GTCCGGGGGCGCCGGTCTCGGTGCCTCTCTACTGGAGCGAACTCGACGGAATGACAGAGCAGCCGATCTTCACCGTGCGCAATCTGAACAAGCGGTTGTCGGTGCTGTCGGGTGACCCGTGGTCCGATCTCTCACAGGAGCGTCAGGCGATAACCAAGGCTATGCGCGAGCGGCTCGGAATTCAGTAGCGCCTCAGCCTGCTTCGAGCGAGGTGACGTGGGTACAAGAGCGTACGGCTGAAATTTGTAGAGGTGGCAGCCGAGTTGACAGGTGCAAGGAACGTGACGGCCGCCCAAAGGGCGGTCGCTCTCGTTTCCGGGGCAGGCTGGTCGGAAGTGGAAGGGCCCCGACAGGGTCGTCTCACGTGTAAGGGGGAGTCATGATCAACGAGATTCAGGCCGGACTCGGTGCAGCGTTGACGATGGTGTTGACGTTCGTACCGAAGCTGCTCGCGTTCCTCGCAGTGCTACTGATCGGCTACTTCGTAGCCAAGGGCTTGGAGAAGGGGACCGATGCGATTCTCGAGCGCCTTGGCTTCGACCGGCTCGTAGAGCGCGGCGGGGTGAAGAAGGCACTGTCGCGGTCCCGCTACGACGCGTCGACCCTTCTTGCGCGAGTCGTGTTCTACATCGTGATGCTATTTGTGCTGCAGCTCTCGTTCGGGGTCTTTGGACCGAATCCGGTGAGCGCGATGATCGACGACGTTGTCGCCTACCTGCCTAACGTCTTCGCGGCAGGGCTCATCGTCGTGATCGGTGCCGCTATCGCCGCCGCCGTCGCGGACTTGGTCTCCGCCGCTCTTGGTGGGGTCAGTTTCGGAAAGGCGTTGGCGGCCGCAGCCAGCATCGCGATCCTCGTGGTCACTGGTTTCGCGGCGCTTGACCAGCTCAACATTGCGCCCGCGATCGTCACAGGGTTGTTCTACGCGATCCTCGCGGTCGTGGTGGGTGTCCTTGTGGTGTCTGTCGGCGGAGCCGGTATCCAGCCGCTGCGCGAGTACTGGAGCCGGTTCCTCATGGCGGCAGACCGCCAGGCCCCCCAGCTCAGCGCGGCGATGAGCCAAGCGCCACAGGCGACCCAGCAGAGGGTGCAGGAGCGCAAGCAGCAGGCGCAACGCACGATGCAGGAAGCAGGGGTGGGAGCGGGGAGCGGCGGACAGGGCCAAGGTTCAGGTCCCGCTCCCGGCCGTCCTCGGCAAGGCTACTAGGCCTCAGCGAGTAAGTGCCGCCGGCCCTCGGTGTCGATTGGCGCCGAGGGCTTCGGTGCAGCCGCCGAAACCCGAACTCCGTAGTTGTCGCGATAGGGTGCGGTCGCTACATGCCGAGGCAGTAGAGGTAGCCGTCGCGGCAGCCGATGTAGACGCGACCGCGGTAGACGAGGGGAGTCGACTCGAAGGCGGCGCCTCCCGTGAATGCGTCCACCTGCTTCACCGACACCGTCCACCATCGACCGTCTGGACTCGGCAGCGCACCATCGTCGCCCTTCTCCGCTTCCCCGTAGTCGAAGCGATAGAGGACCACGCGCCGACCGTAGCCGGCCGTGACCAAGTAGTCGCCGACGATCACGGGCGTGGAGATCGAGCCGCCTATCGATTCCGCGAAGACCTCAACCGGTGCCGGCGCTTTGCCCCCGGGCCCGGGAGGGTCGGCCCGCTTCTTCGTTGTCCGGTCGAGTGAGACGACCCGCACTGGCCCGTCGATGGTGTTGAAGGCGCCAAGGCGTGGCCGGCTCCCGTCGTTAGAGCCTTCATTGGTCGTGAACGAGCCGACCGAGCCCCCTTCCCACTCGCCGAAACCTCTCGTGGGCGTCGGGTGGTACCAGACGACCGACTCTTTCGGAGGTTTCGAAGGATCGAGAAGCAGCGCTCCCCCACGCTCGTCGATGTACTGCTTCTCCAAGGTGAGCAATAGCTTGTCATCGCTGGTCACGACGGGGGTGCCGTCGATGTCGCTCCCGGTCTTGTAGTCCCAGACCACTTGGAGGGTGCGGCGGTCGAGCCCGTAGACGTGACCGGCGCCCGAGGTGACGTAGATGACGTCACCGATAGCTGCAGGCGAGGACTCGATCGCGATGTTCGCCCCACCGATATCGGGGTGCGCTCGCGCATCTGCGTCTTCGTACAGCCGAGGAGACCGGGCGAGTATCTTCGGCGTTCGGTGGCCGTTCTTCTCGACGGTCGTGAACGGGTCCAGGGCGTAGACGTAGCCGGACTCGACGGGCGCATACAGCACGCCTTTGTACCAAAGCGGCGAGCTGTCGACGTCCTGCGTGTATCCGTCGCTCTTGGGGACCGGCAGTCGCCACAACTCCTTGCCGCTGGAGTACGACACTGCCCGAAGTGGCGCGATCCGCTCATCGCCGACAGCGTAATCGCTCCCGCGTCTCGAGCCCGATACGACGATGATCCGCCTGCTCTTCTTCGCGGGCGCGGGGTTGGCAACGATCGTGTTCGTGCCCTTCATGACGTCGGGCCACTCGGACTCCCACATAATGTTGCCGGTCGCCGCATTGATCCGGTGCAGGTTGTGGTCGTATCCGCCGAGAAGAAGCCACGTCTTCCCCTTCTCGGCAACGACCGTGGGCTGACCCGTCCATCCCGTGCCCGACCAGATCACCGGCGCGTTGTCCGCTTTTCTTTGCGTGGGCCCCCCACCGATGCGCAGCTTCCAAACGAGGTTCAGATTCTTTGGGGCGGGTCCGAAACCCTCGAGTCTGCGCTGTGTGCCGCCCAAGTAGGACGACACCTTGACGGCCTTACGCGCAGCAATGACCTGCTTCTCTGCCTTAGTCTTCTCGCGACGATCGGCCTGCGATCCGGCCGGCGTGGCGGCGGCGCTCTGCTCGGACGACTCGCGTTCAGGAGGACCCTGAAAGAAGCGCAGCCCCGCCCACGCGCCGAGGGCCACGACGAGCGCGATCAGAACCCAAGGAAGAACCGGGCGTCTGCGGCGATGCCGACCACGAGGCCGATACTGCGCGATCAGGGGCGCACTCGCCCCGCGCTGAGCACGCGCTTTCGCACGCTCGCGGGAGGGACGGCCTATGTGACGGTCGGAAGCCATGTCGCTCATGGTAGCCGACGCGGATGAGCGCGGCAGCCGCGCGCGCCCTCGACGATGCCCTAAGGGGCGAGTACGGGCCGTCCGCACTCGGCGCTATCGCGCGATTCGACCATCTCCGAGAGAAGCGCGCGGACGTCGGTCGTCGAGCGCACTGCGAACGTCGCTGCCGTGTGACCACGTCCGACTTTGATCGTCCAGGCAGCGGGAGGAGCTGTCGCGAATACGTCCTCGTCTGTTGCGTCGTCCCCGAGTGCCAACATGAAGTCGAACTCACTGCGGCCCATCCACCGGTGAGCCGCGCTCCCCTTGTCGATGCCACTCGGCTTCACCTCGAGAACGCGGTTGCCGTCGAGTAGAGAGAGGCCCAACGCCTGTGCGATGGGCGCCAGCGTCTCCGTGAGCTCCATGAGGCGTCGACGGCCGAGATCGACTGGGACGGAGCGGTAGTGCCACGCGAGCGAGTAGTCCTTCTCTTCGGTGAAGGAACCCGGGGTGCGATCGATGTAGTTCTCCAGCACCATTCGCACCTGGTCCTTCCACTCCGCGCTCACCGGCGAGGTAGTCGCCCAATCGCCGCCGGGCTCGCGCACCCAGGCGCCGTGCTCGGCGACCAGGGCGACGTCGATATCCCCCAGCCACTCCTCGAGAGAGCTTCGCTCGCGTCCCGAGATGACGACCACCGTATTGCGTTCGTCCGCGGACAAGTGCCGGAGCAGACCGAGCAACTCCTCGTCAGGCGCGGCTTGGATCGGCGTCTCGGCGAAGGGGACGAGCGTCCCGTCGTAGTCGAGGAGGACCAGGCGCTGCTCGGCGCACTCGAACGCCTGCACCAACCGAT
>DATHUB010000109.1:0-3988 GCA_035462695.1 Coriobacteriia bacterium
CCCGGCTCGCCCTCCTTCAACGCGCCGTCGAAGAACCGCACCATCTGCTCCCACGCCTTCGCTTGAACGGGATCCGATGCGATCTCCTCGGCGTCTCCCATGAAGGCGTGCGGCTGATTGGGATAGACGGTCACCGTTGACTCGACTCCGGCCTCGTCCAGGCCGCGTGCGAAGGCTCGGACGCTCCCCAGCGGGATGGAGGTGTCCGCGCCGCCGAAGACGCCCAGGACGGGGCCGCCGAGTGTCGCGAGCCGCTCGGGGTCGATCACCGGTTCGCCGTAGAAGACCGAGGTCGCTTGGAGCGACGGGTTGTGGAGGCTGTACAGCAGCGAGGAGCGGCCGCCGAAACAGAAGCCGGTGATGCCCACTCGTCCGGCGTCGGCTCGCTGCTGTGTCTCGATCCAAGCGAGCGTTGCGTCGATGTCCTGGTTGACCTCCTCGGCAGGCGTCGATGCCACTTGGTAGATGGCGCTCGGCAAGTAGCCCGTGGTGCGGCCTCTGAACACGTTGGGGGCGACGACCAGGTAGCCCTCTTCGGCGAGCAGGTCGGCCTTGCTCACGATGTCGGGGTTCAGGCCCCAGAACTCGTGAATCATGATCACCACGGGATGCGGAGGAGTGGTGCTCGGAGTCGCCACGTAGGCGAGCACATCGGGGCCCACCTCGCCTGGGATAGTGGTGTTGGCGACTTCGTCGAGCCGCTCGGCCGCGCCGCGGGCGTCGATCGCGATGCTGAAGGCCAGGAAGATCGCGAGCACGAGCATGAGGGCGAGCAGTCCGCCCACCATCCAAGCGATGACTCGCAGCCACCTGGGCCACGTGCTCATGGCTCGCCCTTTCGCCGATGCCCCTCTGGAAGTTCCTACCTCAGCGGCCGTCGCGCGAATCCGAGGGCGGGGAGCGGGGGGCGGGCCCGCGGGTATCAACCCTTGCCAGATACCATCTGCCACCTGCTAGGAGGCGTTGGATGCCGCCCGATGCTCCCCGCTCGGCGACGCTCACCGAGCGTATTCTGCGAGCCCTGCCGGGGACCCGATCCGCATGGATCGCTATCTGGGTCGGAGTCGTCCTCGCGCGACCACTCATTGTTGTCGCTGTCGACGAAGGGGCCGAGGGCTGGCGCGCGGTGTGGGAGGCCGCCTCCCCGAACATCGCCAGTACGCTCGTCTTCGGCTACATGGTCTTCGTGTCCCTGTTCGCGATCGCCCGGCTCGGCCGAGACGCGCGTGCGCTCGAGCCGTCAATCGGCCTACTGCTACCGGCCGAGTCCCGTGGTGCCGAGTCCTCGATGGCAGAGGTGGAGTCCACGGTATGGCCGTTGGTGTTGACTGTCGCCGCGACCGTCTTCTCGTTCAGCGAGGAGACGCTCATGCATGGCGCGCTCGCAGCAGCCGTCGGCACACTCATCGCGTTCGTCGTGAACCTGCCGGTGATGACGCTGCTCTGGGTGCTCGTCTCTGTCCTGCGCGGCTTCGCGCGGATAGGGCGGACGGACCTCGCACTCGACGACCAGTTCGGCAATCCGAGCCTCGGCTTGGCTCTGGTCGGTCTACTCGCCTTCAACGGCTTCATGGCCTTTCTCGCCGTACTCCTGCCGTTTCTGCTCGTGAGCATCCAGCGTCCGCGTGACCTCGCCGTCGGCCTCGCGTTCGCGATCGCGCCGATCGTGCTCGAGCTCGTCTCGCTCTATCGGCTGCATCTGCAGATGGTGGCCTCGCGGGTACGCTACGTGACTTGGACGAGGAGGCTGTACTCGGACGTGCTTAGGCCCGTGCGCGCCGAGCCGACCCCCGCCAAGCTCGCCGAGCGAACCGCCCTCGTCACCGCTGCCGAGGCACTCGTGCGCCGATCCGAGGCCACCCAGGAGTGGCCCCTCACCGATCGCTCCTTCGGCATCATGCTCGGCGTCATCGCCGGCGTCGTCACCTCGATTGTGGCGCGGGTCGTGATGGGCGGATTCGGGCTGTGACTACCGGGTAGGCCGAGTCTCGCAGCGCCAGCTGCCGCATTCGTCCTGGGCCCGTCGGTCACCGCGTCATGGAAGGCGTCTTCTCGAGTACCTTCTCCAGGTTCATGAAGCTGCCCTCGAGCCCCTCCACCATCTGCATCTGCTTCATCGCGTCGCGGGTCCCCGTGGAGTCGAAGTCGTCACGGAAGGTCACCTTGGTCTTGCCGCCCACGTCCTCGAACATGATCGTCACTACGGAGTCCGGGACCGGCGTGCCCTTCGCTTCACCACGCGACTCATTGACCATGTCGACCCAGTCGCTCGGCATCTCCGCGAGCGAATCGGTGTACGAGAGCCGCTCCGGTTCGAGGATCTCGCGATAGACGCCGGTGCTCGTGAAGTCGTTGCCGTCTTGGTCGCGCATGACAATCGTGTACTTGCCGCCGACACGCAGATCCATCTCCGCCTTGGGCACCGTCAGGGGTTCCGGCGCGTACCACTGCGACATGATCTCCGGATCCGTCCAGGCACGGAAGACCGCCTCTGGAGGCGCGTCGAAGACATGCGTGACGACGATTGCGCGGTCGCTGGCGGTTGCCTTCTCATGGTGCGTCATGGGTTTCTCCTTCTCGTCCGCTCAATGGGATGCAGTCGGTACTTGTTACCCACGTCGACACCGGGGAGCCCCGCTTGCCGCCGCCGTTCTACAATGTCCACATGCCGCCTACCCTGACCGTCGTCATCCCCACCCTCAACGAAGCCGAGCGCCTTCCAGCGCTCCTTGCGCTGCTTGCCGAGCAGACCCAGCGACCCGACGCCGTCGTCATCGCCGACGCCGGCTCGACCGATGCCACTCGAGCGCTTGCAGCTGCGGCCGGCGCTGTCGTGGTCGACGGCGGCAAGCCTGCCGTAGGACGCAACGCGGGCGCGGCAGTCTCCACGACAGACCTGATCCTCTTCCTCGACGCCGACGACGAGCCGGGTCCCGACTGGATCGCGCTCGCTGTCGCCGAGTTCGAGGAACGCGACCTCTTTGCCGCCGCAGGACAGGTCGAGCCGCTCGAGCGCGATGCGGCCAATGTCTTTGCCTGCGAAGTCGTGAACCTCTACCTGCAACTCATGCAGTACGTCGTCCCCCATGCACCCGGCTTCTGCATTCTCGTGCGACGAGAGGTGCATGAGCAGATCGGCGGCTTCGACGAAACGGTCGTGCTTGCCGAGGACCACGAGTACGTGCAGCGAGCGGCGCAGGTGGGCAAGTTCCGCATCCTGCGCAGCGCGCCGATGCCCACTTCGATGCGACGCATCGAGAAGGAGGGGTTGGTCACTCTCTCGTTCAAATACCTCTACTCAGAGATCTACGTGATCAGCGGTCAGCCCATCAAGGAGATCCCGTTCGAGTACGAATTCGCGGCCTTCGACCGAGACAAGCGGGAGACAGTGCAGGTCGGACTCGACAAGGTGCGCGAGCGCTTGCGCACCGTCGGCGATCCGCTCGCGCGGCTCTCTGAGCGCGGGGTGGAGCGGCTGCGACTGCTCGGCGACGAGCTCTCGCCCGACTCGATGGAGCGCCTGCTGCGCGAGCTCGCGCCCGACGAGCTGCACGAACTGCACAAGTACGTGGCGGGGCGCATCGAGCTTACTCGGCGGATGCGGCCAATAGTGCTACGCCGAATGCGGAGAACGGGCGACCGCCTCTGGGCGCGGGTCACTGCAGAGATCAGACGAGGCTAGGCGAGCCGTCCGTCCCTGCTCGCTTTGTGCGCCCCGCCCACCGCAGCACGGCAATCGGGGTGACTTTGGGCAGATACCTCAGGGATTCACTCGGCAGTTGAGGGGGTGCGTCATGAAGAAGTTTGCCTGGCTCATGGTGGCGACACTCGTGCTCGGGTTGGCTATCTAGCAAGAGTAGGCGCTGGCGTTCACGCAGCGGACCGGATACACGGTCACCGTTACAGGTCCAATCAACGACGATCTCTACGTCACCGGTGCGAACATCGACGTGACCAGCGACGTAACGGAAGATGTCGTTGCGTTCGG
>DATHUB010000110.1:0-3675 GCA_035462695.1 Coriobacteriia bacterium
GAGGATGCGGTCGCTCGAGAAGACGCGTGCCGCGATGAACACGAAGACCGCGAACCAGAGCAGCTGGTAGAAGATGCCGAACCACACGATGCCGTAGTTGCCCAAGAACAGGTTCGGCCCCGTGATGAACGGATACGTGAACGGAATCGCCATCACGCCGATCCGCACGGCGTCAGGCAGCGCGGAGAGGTCGAGAAAGAGCGTCAGGAAGTACGGCACGAGCAGTAGCACCATGAGCGGTGTCAGCAGCGACTGCACCGACTTCACGTTCTCGGCGAAAGCCCCGAGGATGATCGCCATGGACAGCGCCACGAGGATGCCGGCGAAGAGTGTTAGCCCAAGCAGGGCGTAGTCAGCGGGGCCGAACGTCAGCCCGAGCCGCTGCATTGCCGCCTCGGACGCTTGCGCTGCGGCTTGTTGGCCCACTCCGGTTCCCCCCATACCGCTCTCGATGCCCTTCATGTACTGCTGCATCCCGAGCATGTACGCGCCTGCCGAGGCAAGCGCCACGAGCCCGGCCGCAACCATCTTCGAGGTGACGATGCTCGCGCGGCTCACGGGATACGAGAGCAGTGTCTCGAGCGTCTTGTTCTCCTTCTCGGTTGCGATCGCTGTGGCGATCATCTGCGCCGCGAAGATGATCACGACAAAGAGCACGATCGGGATGAACGTCGTCTGCTGTCCAACGAAGCCCATTACCGCGGCAACCGATGTCTGTGCCTGCTGCTCGCCGAGTCGCACGTACTGCGTGACCTCGACGGGGGCCTGCAAGAGCGCCGGATCGACCGAGGGCGCTGCGTCTTCGGCAATCTGAGCCGCCACCGCGGAGTTCACTGCGACCAGCGCGCCCTCCATGGCGGTCACGTCGCGATTGCCGAGGAACGAGAAGGTGCGCACCGCGGTCCAGAGCCCCAGCTTCGACTTGGAACCATTGCGCAGGTTCGCTTCGAAGCCTTGGGGGATTTGCAGCACGATGTTGCCTTGCCCTGGCCGGAGCACGGCGACCGCCGCCTCTGCAGTCCCCTCTTCGGGCAGCCGTGCCTCGAAGCCGCTCTGCTCGAGGGTATCGATCACGAGTTGAGATGCGGCAGTCCGGTCAAGATCGATGACCGTCACCGGATACGGCCCCGCCCCCTGTTCGCCGCCCACACTCGAGAGTGTCTGGCCGAGCGCCACGAACATCACGATGACTACGACGAAGGGGAGGAGCATCTGCGCTGTGACAAGCTCGCGCAGCTCCTTGCGCAGCAGCACCCAGAAGCGTCTCATCGGATGGCCTCCGAGCCTGCGCCCGCCGGCATCCGTCGGCCCTCGGCTATTTGGGCGAATACCTGCTCCAAGTTCTCGGCCCCGAAGTCAGCCTTGAGCTGGCTCGGCGTGCCGGTTGCGTGGATCTGACCCCCGGCGATGATGGCAACCCGGTCTGAGAGGAACTCGATCTCAAGCATGTTGTGGCTCGAAAGCAGGACGGACATTCCTGCCCGTGCGAGCTGCTTCACTCTATCGCGCAGTTCAAGGGCGTTGATGACGTCGAGGCCGCTCGTGGGCTCGTCGAGAATCGCTAGCTGTGGCTCGGTCATCACCGTCCGCGCCAGAAGCAGTTTTCGAGTCATGCCCTTCGAATACGAGCCCAGCTTGTCGTTGATCCGCTCGCCCAGACCCGAGACCTCTCGGCCCGTCTCTATTGCCTGCTCGATACGTTCACGGTCATTGAAGAATATCTCGGCGACGAACCGCAGGTAGGCAAGCGCCGTAAGGTTCTTGTAGGCACCAGCCTCCTCGGGAAGGTACGAAATCAGTTCCCGGACTCTCCCCGGGTCATGCATGGCATCGACGCCGGCGACGGAGATCTGGCCTTCTGTCGGTCTGAGAATCGTTGCGACCATGCGGAGTGTCGTGGTCTTGCCCGCCCCGTTAGGGCCGATGAGCGCGAACACTTCCCCGGGGGCGACGTCGAAGGAAATCCCCCGCACGGCCTCGAGGTCGCCGTAGTTCTTCCTGAGGGCGTTCACTGACAGGACGGGCTGCGGCAACGAAGGCTCCTCTATCCGGGGAACGTCATTAGGCTACCGCTAGTGTTCGTTCGCCCCAAGCGGGTGCTTCCCTGCCTTTCGAGTGAACGCACGAGCGGCGCCCCGAAAGAGGCGCCGCTTCGCTCCATTCTGTTGAACCAACGTGGGCTAGAGTCCGCCGCCAAGGCCGCCCGTCATTCCGCCTTTGCCGCCGCCAACTCCCGACATCAATTTCTGCTGGAGCTGCGAGATGACGGTCTGCTTCGAGTGCTGTCCCTCAGGAAGATCTCGGACGGCGCTCTTCGCTTCTTCGGGCAGGTCGCTTCCCTGCATCTTCTGAGTTAGCTCCTGCTTGGAGGTCTGCTCACCCACGTTGCTCTGGATCCACTCAATGACCTTACTCATCATCTGCTGATCCATAATCCGCTCCCTTCGACGACGCTTGAAACACTGTTGTTGCCGTCGAGGGGCACACGGTAAACGCTGCTAATTGCTCCACCCGCTGAAATCGTTCACATGCTTCCGCCTAAGCCGCGCATCGCCTGGTTCGCCGCACCGATGCGCGCGATTAGGGTCCTGAATCCGCGCGAGAACCTCACTCTGCAGGTAGTCGCCCTCGGGCAGCTCCGCGAAGGCGGGCCTACGGCAGACGACAGGCGATCAGAGAGTTCACGAGATCGTCGCTGATTCGGGTAGTGACCGCGACCTTCTCGGCAGGCCCAGCATCGGTCGAGGCGCCCGTCAGACGGCCGGAGATGGCGAGCGAGGTGGCTCCGTGAAGGGCGGCCCACACCGAATCCTCAAGCGCCTCGAGGTCCACGCCGGTGGCGAGTTCGCCGCCGTCCAGAGCCTCGCGCAAGACGATCAGGTCCTCTTTGCGCCCCTGTGTGAGTCGCCCGAAAGTCTCTTCGGTGAACTGAACCGACCAGTCCATCTCCCATGGCAGCTGGAACATGAGCGTGTAGTGGCCCGGGTGGGTGAGACCCCAGATGACGTAGGCCCTGCAGCGCTGCCGGTACTTGTCCAGCGCCGAGGGACCGACCATGGCGAGTCGGCAGGATTCGTTGAGCTCATCGAACGCGTTCAGCACCGACTCTTTCAAGATCGCGTTCTTGTCTTTGAAGTAGAGATAAAGCGTGGTTGAGCTGTATCCCACCTTCTCAGCAACTTCGCGCATGGTGACGCAGTCGGGTCCGCATGACTCAACGATGTCCGCCGCAGCCCTCAGGATCTTGCCCCTGAGCTCAGGGTTGGCCGGCCTCGCCATCTTCAGCAGCTCCTCATGATTCCTCACGCATCACACGATGCGGCATGCGTATATGTACGCTAGTAACTTAATGCTGTTCCCTATCCGTAGTCAAGCCGAAAATACTTTGGCCAACCACTTGACACCGCGATTGACGCGCTTTAACTTACGCCTCATAAGTTATCACTCGTAAGTTACGAGACGAAGACAACTGAAGGCGGGGACATCATGGGAATCGTAAGAAACGTGTTCAGGCGCAGAGGGCGGGCCCTACTCACCATCCTCGGCATAACAATCGGCGTACTTGCGCTCGTCGTCATGGGGGCGCTGGCCGAGAAGCTCAATCTGCTCGTCGACGGCGGAACCCGCTACTACGGCGACAAGGTCACCGTGACCGACGCCGGGGTGAAGGGCAAC